>NZ_JBZYWF010000010.1:0-157716 GCF_058932855.1 Pontibacter sp. LHS1 | reverse complement strand
TTTTATTCAAAAGAGCCCGTACTTTAACAAGTGCGGGCTCTTTGTTTTTATAATACAATTTAAGATATTGCGTGAAATTCTGAAATACGCTGAATTGCTTGATATATAGTGATTTGGTGCTAGGCCTGAATTTAAACTTTTAGCCATTTTACAATTTTCATGCATTTCTTATTCAGGCACCTACTTACAGCTGCCGTCCTGTTGCTTATTGCCTCCTCTTGTGAGGTAGAGACAACCGCCATCACGGAAGCTGATTCTCCTATTCTGGAGCCGCCAGTTACCACTTATACTATAAAGAAAGGGGAGCACGCCACCAACAGCCAGTTCAGGTTTGTTCAAACCTCTGTCATCCGTTTTGAAGCGGCTTTTGACAGCTCAGCCATTTACACCACGACTATACCCAACAACCAAGCTGACATTAATAAACTGTATGGCCTCTCTGATTGCGATACAGATCATCACACTAACAGTGCACGTTTTGGCTGGCGCTGGTACAACAACCGTCTGGAGATACATGCCTATACCTATAGCAACAAGAAGCGTAACACAGCCTATATTGCTTCAGTACAACCCGGCCAGACGAACAGGTATGAATTAGAAATGGGAGAGAAGGAGTACACCTTTAAAGTAAACGACACACAAATTAAATTACCGCGTTACTGCGCTACAGCAAGCAGCCACTACCAGTTGTACCCATACTTCGGAGGAGATGAAGCTGCACCACATGATGTCACGATTAAGATCAGGGAATTGTAGGTATACCTAATGCCTCAACCTTTTTAAAACACAAAGCCCCGGACCAAAAGGCCCGGGGCTTTGTTATTATCAGACTATGGGAGTTGATTACATCATGCCGCCCATTCCGCCCATGCCACCTGGCATGCCGGCTGGCGCTCCACCTTCTTCAGAAGGCTCTTCAGATACTACGCATTCTGTAGTAAGCAGCAGACCAGCGATAGAAGCAGCGTTCTCAAGCGCAAGACGAGTTACTTTAGTTGGGTCGATGATACCGGCCGCAAACATGTTCTCGTACTTGTCGTCGCGGGCGTTGTAGCCGTAGTCAGCTTTGCCTTCACGCACAGCCTGTACCACTACAGAACCTTCGCCACCAGCGTTCGCTACGATCGTGCGAAGCGGAGCCTCCAGTGCAGTCTTGATGATGCTTACACCTGTCTGCTCATCTGCGTTATATACGTCTACGTTGTTCAGGGCATCCAGCGCACGGATCAGGGCAACGCCACCACCTGCTACGATACCTTCTTCAACGGCAGCTCTGGTCGCGTGCAATGCATCGTCTACGCGGTCTTTCTTCTCTTTCATCTCTACTTCAGTAGAAGCACCGATGTAAAGGATGGCAACACCACCAGAAAGCTTGGCAAGACGCTCCTGCAGTTTCTCCTTGTCGTAGTCAGATGTAGTAGTTTCCATCTGCGCTTTGATCTGGTTTACGCGAGCAACGATATCGTCTTTCTGACCTGCACCGTTTACAAGTGTGGTGTTGTCTTTATCAATGATTACCTTCTCGGCAGTGCCCAGGTAGTCAAGTGTCGCGTTTTCCAGTTTATAACCGCGCTCTTCAGAGATTACGGTACCGCCTGTCAGAATTGCGATATCTTCCAACATGGCTTTTCTGCGGTCACCGAAGCCTGGAGCCTTTACAGCGGCGATCTTCAGGGAACCACGCAGTTTGTTAACTACAAGCGTTGCAAGAGCTTCGCCATCCACATCTTCAGAAATGATCACAAGGCCTTTACCAGTCTGAACTACCTGCTCCAATACTGGAAGCAGCTCCTTCATGGTAGAAACTTTCTTGTCGTAGATCAGGATGTAAGGGTTGTCGAACTCCGCTTCCATCTTCTCCGGGTTGGTCACGAAATAAGGTGACAGGTAACCACGGTCAAACTGCATACCTTCTACAGTCTTCACCTCAGTTTCTGTACCTTTTGCCTCTTCTACAGTGATCACACCGTCTTTACCAACCTTGTCCATCGCATCGGCGATCATCTTACCGATCTCGGCGTCGTTGTTGGCAGAGATAGTACCCACCTGAGCGATCTCAGAAGAGTTTTCGATTTTCTTAGACTGAGAACGCAAGTTGGCAACTACAGCATGCACCGCCTTGTCGATACCACGCTTCAGGTCCATTGGGTTGGCACCAGCCGCTACGTTTTTGATACCGGCCGTGTAGATAGCCTGAGCCAGTACAGTAGCAGTAGTAGTACCGTCACCAGCCTGGTCAGCTGTTTTAGAGGCAACCTCTTTTACCAGCTGTGCGCCCATGTTCTCGATCGCGTCTTTCAGCTCAATTTCTTTCGCTACTGAAACTCCGTCTTTTGTGATCGTAGGGGCACCAAATTTCTTATCGATGATTACGTTGCGACCTTTAGGGCCCAAGGTAACTTTTACAGCATTTGCCAGTTTGTCAACGCCAGTCTTGATCTTGTGGCGAGCGTCAGCATCAAATGTGATGTTCTTAGCCATAGTTATATTGCTTTGGTTTTGGTTAAATGGAATAGATTAAAGGATAGCCAGGATATCTGACTCACGCATGATCAGGTAATCGTTGCCGTCAACAGAAATCTCTGTACCTGCATACTTGCCATACAACACCTGGTCGCCAACGGCAACCTGTGGCTTCATCAGAGCGCCTTGCTCAGATACTTTGCCCTCGCCTACAGCTACGATCTCGCCGCGCTGTGGCTTCTCTTTAGCAGTGTCCGGGATGATGATACCAGACTTCGTTTTTTCCTCTGCTGCAGCAGGAGCTACAATCACTCTGTCTGCTAATGGTTTAATGCTGATTGACATAGTTTGTTATGTTTTTAGTTTTTGTGGTTAATGATTTAACGTTGAAACCATACTGTCCCTATCATTTCCTGTGCCAAGGCCGTTTTCCTGCCAATTTGGGTCATTTTTGCAGTTCAAAATAGTTCCCTGCCTGACAAATTTGTCAGTTACTGTCAGTCAACAGCTATTTGTCAGCCTGCCTTGGTAGGGGATAGGGCAAAATAAAAAAGCCGGCTTTTAAAGCCGGCTTTCAATTTGTCAGTTCTTTATTACTGAGCAGTGTCTACCATTTCAGGTATCTCACCCGTTCCCGGGATTGACATGTCTTCTTCACCTTCAGCACCTGGCAGGGCTGGAACTGCCGGAGTACCCATCTGGCGGGCACGCTCCTCGTTCACGCTGCGGATAGTAGATTCAGGATTAGTATCGATCATCATGTGCGTACCAAGTGTCAGTACAACCAGTGCGATCGCGAAGCCCCAGGTCAGTTTCTCCAACAGGTCGCCTGTGCGCTTTACGCCCATCAGCTGGCTGGCACCGCCGCCGCCGAACTGGCTTGAAAGTCCACCTCCTTTAGGATTCTGGGCTAGTACTACTAAAATAAGAAGTACGCAAATGAAAAGAATGATACTGATTAGGGCGATATACATTTTATGTTATGTTTTGTAATTTCTCGATCTGTTCGGCAAAGTAAGACTTTTTTTCCGGATATTTCAAAATAAGCTGTTCATAAATTTTAACAGCCTTTTTAGGCTTTCCTTGTTTTACAAAGATGTTGGCCAGGCTTTCAGAAGCCATGCCCTTCTTTATTTTAGAGCTCTTGAGCGACAAATCCTCCTGTGGTTCAGGCTTTAGCTTCAGGTTGGCCATGGTCTTGAGCTTCGGGTTCAGCTTGAGGAACTGGTCAATAATGTCTAGCTGTTTGCTGAGCACGTGGGCAGTAGGCTGTATCGCTTTTTCGAGCTCGTGTGTTTTGCTATACTCTAAAATCAGCTCCGGGTGGAAACTTTGAGGTCGGGAACGTGTATAGTCATCCTTCAGCTGCAGGACCTCGCCCATGCGGCTCGAGCCCATCCAATAGCCCAGCGCATCCTCCGCGTACAGGCGGTCTATCTCGTCAAAAGAATAGTTGATCTCGGCATCTTCGGCACTTGCCAGCGCAGGTTCATCTGCTTCTTCAGCAAATATGTCACTGTCAGATTCTGTAGTTTCCGCTATTGATGTCTCGGTAATGAGCGAATCAGCCTGGTATGTTTCTGCCTGGGGAACAGGTATAGCCTCTTCCTCCGTTTCATTTTCAGTTTCAACATGCTGATCTTCCGCATCGGAAGCCACCAGGTCTGTCTGCTGCTTTTCTTCCAGTTCATGCAGCACTTCAGCAGCTTCTGTCAGGTAGGCATGCTCGGTTTCCTGCTCTGCTGCTTCAAGGCTTTCTTCTTCCCGCTGGCTCAGCAGGTCGGTGGAAGAGGAGCTGATGCTGTTAAAGGTGAACAGCAAGGCCAGCTCAGAGTCTATTTCTGCATCGGGCGATTCTGTTTCTGGTTCAGCTTCTTCATATAGGCTTTCCCCGACAGGAGCAGGGGCGTATACTTCTTCCAGCGTTTCTTCAGGATATGAAGCTTCTGGCTCAGGTACAGCTTCTGATGTTTCAGCATCTTCTGTTGCGGCCTGTTCAGCTACAGCCACTGCTGTGTCGTTTTCCTGATCAGTTACTGTATCAGAAGTTATCATCTCCGCTTCATCTGCCAGTGCTGTTTCTGCTGTCTCTTCGGCATAAGCTGGCTCCAGGACAGGAGAGGTATAAATGATGCGCTTCAGGAGCTGGCGGTCTGTTGCATAGGCGGAGGCCCGGCGCAGACGCTGCGTGGAGAGCATGCTGCCTTTGTCATAAGCTGACTTTGCCAGCAGCAGATGGGCCGTCTGGCAATAGGGGAAGGTAGCCGCCACCTGCTCCAGCTCGCTTTGCTGCTGGTCAGAAATGTCAGATACCTGCTTGATCAGTTTAAGAAAGGCAGATTTGTTCATGTAAAGGTGATGATGCTATGTTATGACTACCAGTTGGCAACCGTCTTGTTAAACACATCAGCCACAAGTCGATCGGTCATGCGGTCGATGGCCGCAGGCGGTATGCTTGTGATGTCCACGTTTTGAGGAAAGTCCTCTGTGATTGTGAACTGCTGATCAAAGTCCTGCTCCGGATCCTTTGCGTTTGTAAAGCGAACCTGGATGCCCATGGTGAGGCGGTTCAGCGTTGCCTGGTCAATGTTGCCGTCCCGTTGCACCGCGGCTGGAGTCAGTGTAAAACTAACAATCTGTCCTTCCAATTGCAAGTCGCCGTCGCGCTGTAGTACGGTTAGGTTGGTGTTACGCTGATAATAGTTTCGGAAACTGTTGGTCACCACCTGTGTCAGGTTAGAAGGACCTTCGCCGGCACTGTTCTCAAAGTTCTGAATCGAGATGGTCCGGATGTCAGGCGATATGGAGGTGCCCGTAAATGAGTACACCCCGCAGGCGGTGCAGAAGAGTGCCAAAAGAAGGCTCAGGCATAAAATAAGGCCCTTAGTTCTCGATATCATATTGCTTTAGTTTTCGGTAGAGGGTTCTTTCGGAAATGCCCAGGTCATTGGCCGCGTATTTCCGTTTGTTGTTGTGCTTTTTGAGCGCTTTCAGGATCATTTCCTTTTCCATCGACTCCAGCGAAAGGCCTTCGTCCTCGGTTTCATGGGAGATGTCTTCCACTCTTTCGTCGTACTCTTCCTCGTGGCGAGGCTGCTGCACGGGCAGGTAATAGGGTTCTGGCTGCTCTGTGCCCTTGTAAGGACGCACATGGTTTGCCTTGTCTATGTTTTCAAACAGGTGGCTGTGCTCTTTGAGCAGTTCGTTATCACCAGGCTGACGCGTCATCAGCTCAAATACCAGTTTTTTAAGCTCCGATACATCGCGCCGCATGTCAAAAAGTACTTTGTACAGCAGGTCACGCTCCGAGAAGGATTGGTCAGCACCAGGCTCCTTTGCCAGAAGTGCGGGTACCTGGCTGCCTCCCTGTTCACGGGGCAGGTAGTGCCGCAATTTGTTGGCATCCAGTTCACGGTCGTACTCCAGCACCGAGATCTGCTCTACAATATTCTTCAGCTGACGGATGTTGCCCGGAAAGCGAAAGCTCAAAAGCTCCTCCACCGCATCCTGCGTCAAGGTTATGGGCTTGACACGATAGCGCTCAGCGAAATCTGATGCAAACTTTCTGAATAACAGGTAAATATCCTCGCCACGTTCACGTAAAGGTGGAACTGTGATCGGCACCGTGTTCAGGCGGTAATACAAGTCTTCCCGGAAGCGGCCTCTCTCCACGGCATTGATCAGGTTCACGTTGGTAGCGGCGACCACCCGCACATCCGTCTTCTGCACTTTGGAAGAACCTACCTTGATAAACTCCCCGTTCTCGAGTACTCGCAGCAGGCGGGCCTGTGTACCCAATGGCATTTCACCGATTTCGTCGAGGAAGATCGTGCCGCCGTCTGTTACTTCAAAGTAGCCCTTGCGGGTGTCAGTAGCGCCTGTGAACGAACCTTTCTCGTGACCGAAAAGCTCCGAATCTATCGTGCCTTCAGGTATAGCGCCGCAGTTGATGGCGATAAACTGCCCATGTTTGCGCGGGCTCAGGTGGTGTATGATCTTGGAGAACGACTCTTTGCCGCTGCCGCTCTCACCCGTGATCAGCACAGTCATATCGGTTGGGGCCACCTGGGCCGCCACCTGTATGGCGTAGTTAAGCAAGGGTGAGTTGCCGATGATGCCAAAGCGCTGTTTTATACTCTGTATATCGATGTTGCGCATGTATTTTTTGATTTGAAGATTAGACGAGCTGGAAAAATTCCAAACCTAATCTACCGCTTCGCCGAAGAGGGTGCCTACGGAGCAGTCGTTGACGAACACATTCACATAATCGCCCTTCTTGTAATGCTTCTTGTCGAAGATCACGACTTTGTTCTGGTCATTGCGGCCGCTCAGCTGTTGATCTGACTTTTTGGAAAAGCCCTCCACCAGCACACGGTGCATGCGGCCTACATCACGCTTGTTGCGGTTCAGGGAACATTCGCGCTGCTTTTCGATGATCTCAGCCAGACGACGCTTCTTCACTTCCAGCGGAATATCGTCTTCCAGTTTGCGGGCAGCCAGTGTGCCTGGACGCTCGGAGTAGAAGAACATGTAAGAGTAGTCGTACTGCACGTAGTCCATCAGCGACAGTGTATCCTGATGCTCCTCCTCAGTTTCGGTGCAGAAGCCCGCGATCATGTCGGAGGAGATGCCGCAGTCTTCGCCCAGTATAGCACGGATGGCATCTACGCGGTTCATGTACCAGGCACGGTCGTAAGTACGGTTCATCAGTTCCAGCACACGGGAGTTGCCGCTCTGCGCAGGTAGGTGTATGTATTTGCAGATGTTGTCGTACTTTTTCATGGTATACAACACCTCGTCTGTAATGTCTTTCGGGTGGGAGGTAGAGAAGCGCACACGCAACTGCGGACTGAGCTTCGCCACCATCTCCAGCAGCTGCGCAAAGTTTACATGCTCGGTGCCGTCTTCTGAAGCCCATTTATAAGAGTCCACATTCTGTCCCAGCAGCGTCACTTCCTTGTAGCCCTGTGCAACAAGTGCCTCGGCTTCCCGCACAATGGAGTGCGCATCGCGTGAGCGTTCACGTCCGCGGGTAAATGGCACCACGCAGAAAGAGCACATGTTGTCGCAGCCGCGCATGATGGAGATGAAAGCACTTACCCCGTTGCTGTTCAGGCGTATCGGGTTGATGTCGGCATAGGTTTCCTCACGGGAGAGCAGTACGTTAACTGCTTTCTGGCCTCCATCCACTTCGTTGATCAGATTTGGCAGGTCGCGGTAAGCATCTGGGCCTACTACCAGGTCCACGATTTTCTCTTCTTCCAGCAGCGATTTTTTCAGACGCTCGGCCATGCAGCCCAGGATACCGATCACCATTTCAGGCTTCTTCTTCTTGAAGTAGTTGATCTGGCCTAAACGGTTGCGCACGGTTGTTTCCGCTTTTTCACGGATAGAGCAGGTGTTAAGGAACACCACGTCCGCCTGCTCGATCTGAGCCGTGGTGTCGAAGCCCTGCTCAAACATGATTGACGACACAATCTCACTGTCTGAGAAGTTCATCTGGCAGCCGTAGCTCTCGATATACAGTTTGCGGGTCTTACCGGTATTGGTTTCAGCCGTCACTTTGGTATCACAAGAAGCTGCTGCGGTAGCCTGCTCAGGTGTGCGGTTATCTATAAAATCTAAATCAACGATTGGGTCCATGCTTCAAAAAATCTCTTAGGAGCTGCAAATATACTATAATCCGCTGTAAAACGTGACAGAATGGCAGAGGATTTCTTTAAATCTAATGTGCTTATTCGAGCCCTAAGGCTTTCCGTATACCTTGTGCTTTGAGCAGACACTCTTCATACTCCTGCTCAGGCATAGAGTCATAGGTGATGGCGCTGCCCACCATGAACGACAAATAGCCTGTTGCGGCATTGTATTGCAGACTCCTGATCACGACATTGAAGTCAAAATCCTGATCAGGCTTCAGGTAGCCGAAAGCGCCTGAGTAGAGTCCACGTTTGGTTACTTCAAGCTCTTCGATCAGCTCCATGGCCCGGATCTTGGGAGCGCCCGTCATACTCCCCATCGGAAATGCCCCTTTCAGCGCATCGGCAATGCTGCATTCAGGCCGCAATTCACCTGATATGGTCGAGATCATTTGCGAAACCTGCCGGAAGCCGTAAATGCCGAACATTTCTTCGACCTGAATGGTGCCCGTAGCGCAGGAGCGGCGCAGGTCGTTGCGCACCAGGTCCACAATCATCATGTTCTCGGCCAGTTCTTTTTCGTCATGCCGCAGTTGCTGCTGCAACTGTTGATCCTCCTCAGGGGTGGTGCCGCGACGGATTGTGCCTTTGATGGGTTGTGAGATCAGTTTGTGGCCTTCTTTCCTAAGAAAACGCTCCGGAGAGGCACATAGCAGGTATAGATCGCCATACTTCAGGAAGCCCGAAAACGGAGTAGGGGAAAGGGCGTTGAGCTGCAGGTATAGCGGTAAGGGTGATAGCTTCACTTCCTCAGCATAAAACTCCATGCAATAGTTAAGCTCGTATACCTCGCCGTCCCGGATATAGTCCCGCACCCGCTCTACATTACGAATGTAGTCTTCCTTCTGCACTCGTTGCCGCAGTTGAATCGGGGGGTTAGAGAAGTCCTCAGGTATAGAGGCTGCAAGAATTTGCTGTAAAATACTATGTATATTATCGACTTTGCTGCTGATGATTATGCTGCTTTTGCTAAAGTAAAGGTATAGCTCTGGCTCAAAAAAGAATATGTCCGGAAACCCTACAGCATCCGCATTCTGGCTGCTTAGTTTCTCTACCTGATTTTTGAGGTCATAGCCCAGGTAGCCGCACCAGAGCGTTTGCTTACCCTTAAGTTTATCCTGCAGCTCCTCGAACGCATTTTCCCGCTCCCACTTAATTGGTTCCCCGTTTGAGACCGCAATCAAATCATCAAAGCCATGGTAGGGGTAGGGGATGTCGTTGGAGGTATAGCTGGCCACTAAGCTAAACTGCTGCGACCAGGCGAGAGCTTTTCTGTGAAAGGTGTCAAGCGAGTAAGATATACCTGCTAGTTGAATCGTTTGAGTATAAGCCATGGTACTATAGCTTTTTAAGCGTTTGGAGAGCCAGCTTGGCTTTGCCGTCAATGCTATTCTTGTAATCATGCCCTTTGTAGGCCAGGGCCCGGTTGAACCATTGTCTGGCCTGTTCCGGTTTTTGTTCGTCCTGATAAATGTAGCCCAGTTGCAGGGCCGAATAAGGAGCAAAATAAAGCGTAGTTTGCCGGCTCGCCTCAATGGCCCGTTCATAGTGCTGTTTGGCCTGCGGCAACTTTTCCAAGCCGTGGTAGATACGAGCTTTGCGATAATAATACTCAGCTCGTTCAGTAGGCACTGTCTCCTTCTTCAGCGGCATTTGGTTGAGTACGCCAAGGGCTTCCTGGTAATAGCCTCCATCGGATTGCAGACGGGCCAGCATCAGGTAGCGGTTGGGCCTTACCTGCTCTTTGGCAAAGCGGGCGGCGTAAGCATCTTCTTCCATGTCGGTTCGCCCCTGAAGCCCAATCTGTGCCAAATGTTTCTCTGCCTGCTGTGGCTGACCGCCCAGCCAGTGGGCCAGGTATAGCTTGTAATTCGCTGCCTTCAGGAAGTTTTCTCCTTTATGCTGTTCCAGAAACAATTGGTTTGATTTGATGGAGCTGTTGAAATCGCTTTTGTACAGGTGTAGGTCTGCCGCCATGTGATGCAGGTATGGGAAGGAAATGTAGCCTGCCTGGTGTGGCCTTCGCAGGTATACCTGCAAAGCAAGCTCACTCTTTTTGGTCTTTTTGAGCACATGCATCGCTGCGAAAGTAAAAAGAAGATTGTCTGGATGTTGGCGGCTTAGCTGAAGCATTGAGTTACCGGCCGCTTCATCTGCCTCAGGGTCAATTAGATGTAGCAGCAGGATCTGCAAGAGCTGCGCCTCTTCCCGAAAAGGATTGTCTTTGGTGGCGGCTGCCTTCAGGTTTGCCATGCCTGTTTCGATACTGCCCTGCATCCCGATAATGTTAAGTAATACACGGTAAGAATCAGGCACGGAGCCGATCAGGACCTGCAGGGCGCCCAGTGTTTTGCGGTTTGGCAGAAAATCGGGGTATTGCCGGACGTTGGCGCTGTATTGCAGGTAGGCCTGGCGTAAATCCCAGGCGGCGCCCAGTTTATTGCCTTGAAGCAGTTTGCTCAGGGCGATCTGCAGGCGCACTTCGGCCATGGCGTAGCCAACCCAAACAGAATTCTCCTGCAGGTTGCCTAGCTGCTGCAGGCGCTTTTCCTGACGGGCCAGTATACCTGCATATACCTCCGGATTTTGCTGAATGGCCCATGTTAGAAAGTCCTGCTGGTTGGCGATCAGGATGGCGGCGGCATTGTCAGAATTAAGCTGGAGCTCCTGCAGGATCAGGCGTCGGCCTTCCGGTAGGCGGAGGCTGATGGATGCCTCATAGGCCTGCCGCACAGTAGGGCCGTAGACAGACGCCGCCTGAGCAGGGAGGGAAAAGAGCAGGTATAGCAACAAAAAAAAAGGATGGGCAAACGCCATCCTTTTTCTATATGTATGCAAGCGCATAACGCTCAGCATGCTGTCATTTAGTAGATTCGCTGCTCAACACCAGCCATAATACGGCCGCAGTGCTCGCAAACGATTACCTTCTTCTGAGCTGCGATATCAGCCTGGCGCTGAGGAGGCACTGTGTTAAAGCAGCCACCGCAGGCATCACGCTTCACCATTACCACGGCAAGGCCGTTGCGCACGTTCTTACGGATACGGGTATAGGCGCTAAGCAGACGGTCTTCGATCTGCTGTGCAGCATTGTCACGGTCTTTCTCCAGGTTCTTTTCCTCTTCTTCGCTCTCGGCAACGATCTGGTCAAGCTCGTGCTTCTTGTTATCAAGGTCTTTGCGACGCTCTTCCAGACGGTTTTTCGTGCCTTCGATCTCGTTGATCTTTTGCTCGATCTGGTAGTGTGCCTCTTTGATTTTCTTCTCTGCGATCTGGATTTCCAGTTTCTGCAGCTCGATCTCTTTCGTGATGGCGTCGTACTCGCGGTTGTTGCGGACGTTTGTCTGCTGATCTTCGTACTTGCGGATCAGACCTTCGGCGTCTTTGATAGACTGCTTGCGTTGGGCAATGCTGTCGTTGAGTGCGGCCACTTCATCGTCAAACTTACGAACCCTTACCTCATAGCCCTCAATTTCATCTTCCAGGTCCTGAACCTCTTCAGGGAGGTCGCCTCTTACGCGTCTAATTTCATCAAGCTGCGAATCGATACTCTGAAGCTTTAGCAGTGCTTCTAATTTGCTGGCTACCGTACTTTCCATGTAGTTAATAGGTGTATCTGATAGGGTTTGTGTTTACTTCCGATAAATAGACTGCAAAATTAGTAAAGTTTTTGGAAATTGTATCATAAAAAATCTCCTTTGTAAATACCTCACTTTCATAGTGTCCGATGTCGGCTATGAGCAGGCGACCCTCTGCGTCGAAGAATTCGTGGTATTTCACGTCGGCCGTCACGTAGGCGTCGGCACCCCGGCGCAGGGCGTCTTTTATCAGGAAACTGCCTGAGCCACCGCAAACCGCTACCCGTTTGATTTTTTTGTTACCCACCGGGGTATAGCGAACGCCCGGCAGCTGCATGTGGCTTTTCAGGTAATCCAGAAAATCCTGCTCCGCCATAGGCGTTTCCAGCTCTCCGATCATCCCGATGCCAACTTCCTGGTTGCTGTTTTCCAACAGGGTCAGAAAATGCGCCACTTCTTCGTAGGGGTGCGCTTCCAACAGGGCCTGCATGACACGCTGCTGTTTGAAGGCTGGAAAAACCACCTCCACCCGGTTTTCCTGTACCTGCTCCGGTTTGCCTTTCTCACCAATAGTTGGATCTGCTTGCTCAGAAGGAAGGAAGCGGCCGGTGCCCTGAACCTGAAAACTGCAGTCGCTGTACTCGCCGATCTGTCCGGCGCCGGCTTTATGTATAGCGGCCAACACTTCATCAGTATTTTCAACGGGCACAAAAAAGACCAGCTGCATCAGGGTATGGGGCTTGGAACTGAGCATGCGCATGTTCTGCAACTTCAGCTTTTCCGCGATCTTGGCATTAACGCCGTTGTGCACACTGTCCAGGTTGGTGTGGCAGGCATAGATGGCGATGTTGTTCTGAATCGCTTTGATAATGGTGCGCTCCACATAGCTGCGTCCGGTCAGACTCTTGAGGCCTTTGAAGATGACCGGGTGGTGTGCCACGATCAGGTTGCAGCCTTTGGCAACAGCCTCGTCTATGACCGCCTCGGTGCAGTCCAGTGTCAGCAGCACGCCTTTTACTTCGTCGCTGGCGCTGCCGGTCTGCAAGCCGGAGTTGTCGTAGCTTTCCTGGTAAGGGATAGGGGCGTACTGCTCTAGTACCTTTATAATATCGCCAATGGTGTTTTTATCTTTCATAGTTTAGTCTGCTTTTAAAACACCAAATTACTAAGTTCGGCACAGCCCTGAAAATTTAAAGCACCTGGAGTTGCAGATAGCCTGTTTCGGGCTGCAGCTTGAGTTCTTTGCCATTGAAGTAAAAAGCGGAGTAGGTATAGTCAGTATAGCACTTGCCACGGTTCACGGTATAGGCGATGTCCAGCGTATCGGTATTGAGACTGTTGAGACGCAGCAGCATGCGCACCCTCGATTTGGTATACATGACCGGGTAGGTCTCAAAAATCAGGTTGTTAACCTTTTCATCTGTACCTGTAAACAGGTAGTTAAAGGGCTCACCATCAAGTATCAGTTGAATAGAATCCGGATGAATGCCGGCGTCCGGGTTATTGAATGGGCTCCTGCCTGATGCGTCCACCAGGTAAAACGAAACAGGGGCTGGCGGATCGGAGCGCATCGTGGCACAGGGCGTGCAGGCGGCGGAGCCGAGCAGCAGAAAAAGTGCAAAAAGGGTAAGGGTACGGCTTGTTTTCATGTGAAGAAAATGAGGTCGGATATAGTAAGTATTAAATATAGTGCATTCAGGGTATACAAATCAAGTGCAGACTACAGGCTTTGATCATATTTCTATACCTTTGCAAGGTATAGCTGCCCCATATGACTGTTCTACGCTACCTGTTATGGCCATTTTCAATCCTCTACGGCGTCATTATGCTGCTGCGGAATCTGCTCTATGACAAGGGGTGGATTGCCTCGGTGCGATTTGATCTGCCAGTCATATCCGTAGGCAACCTGACGGTGGGCGGTACCGGTAAAACCCCGCACGTGGAATACCTGCTGCGCCTGGTGTCGGACAAAAGAACAGCTGTGCTGAGCAGGGGCTACCGACGTAAAACCAAAGGCTTTGTATTGGCCGATGATCAAGCTACTCCGCAAAGTCTGGGGGACGAGCCCTTTCAGTATTATCGCGATTTTCCGGACGTGACGGTTGCTGTATGTGAGAGCAGACCCGTAGGTATAGCGCAGCTGCTGCAACTTAAGCCTGCTCCTGAGGTCGTGCTACTGGATGATGCCCTGCAGCACCGCCCCGTCAGTCCGTCATTCAACCTGATGTTAACCGACTATGGCCGTCTATTTTATAAAGACCATGTGCTGCCAACCGGACTGCTGCGTGAGCCCCGGCAGGGTGCCAGACGTGCCGATGCTATCATCGTGACAAAATGCCCTGCATCGCTTACAGCGGAGGAGATGGCACATATTAGAAAGCGCATCCGCAGGTATAGCCGGCCTGATGCACCCGTGTTCTTCAGCGCATTTCGCTATGGCAACCCGGTAGGTATAGGCAATGCTACACAGCTGTCGAATCGTGTTGTGCTGCTCACAGGTATAGCCAATGCCAAACCACTGCTGCACTATTTAGCTGAGAAAGACTTTGAAGTTGTGCAGCACCTGGAGTATCCGGATCACTATAGTTATACCTTGGCAGATATGGAAAAGCTAAAAGGGATACTGGAAGGAAGTAGTAGTAAAACTTTGATTATCATTACAACACGTAAAGATGCCGTGAAGCTGACAGATGGCACAGTAGCAGCTGCGACACGGGAACTGCCCATCTACTATCTGCCGATCGAAGTATACTTTCTGCAGCAGGCTGCAGAGTCATTTGATGATCTGGTAAGGCAGCATATAAGCTCTTTCAGAGCGTCTGTACCCGTCGGTGGGGATAAAAATTAAACGAAAACACCTTATACTTAATAGCAGTACGTATATGGGTTGCACGAAAATCACTAATTTTGGCTTGTGAAAAGTAAGCTCTTAGCAGTAATATGGCTCCTGGTGGGTCTGGCGGGTGCCCCGCAGGCACAGTCCCAGATCGTTGACGACACAACAAAAGTGCTCTACAGCCCCAGAACAACACTTCAGTTGTTTGAAAACGATGTTTTGGAAGGTCGGTATCTGCTGCAGCGCATTGATACCAGCATTAACAACATGCATAATGAGCGCTTCTGGTACCATGACACAGCGCATTATCAGCACCTGGGCAATGTGGGCACCGCATCCAAGCCTATTCTCTTTAGAACCCCAAACAAGATTGGCGCACGACTTGGCAAAAACGTTTTTGACCGTTATGCATACGATCCGCACCGCGTCAATTACTACAACACGCGTTCGCCTTACTCTCACATTTTCTATGTGCAGGGGCAGCGGGGAGAACAGGTCTTTGAGGCGACCCATACCCGCAACATCACACCCGGCTGGAATGCAGGAGTAGCTTATCAGATCATTTCCGGCAACCGGCAGATAGGTGTATCCAACCTGCGTCGCGATGGCTATCTGAGTAGCCAGGCGGTGAAGGCCTTTACGCATTACCACTCCGAAAACGAGAAGTATGACCTCTTTGCCAATTTTACGCACCTCAATCACGAGCAGATCGAATTTGGTGGTATTCTACCTGGAGAGGCCAACCGATTTCTGTTTCAGCAGGCGCTCACCTACCTGAACCAGGCTTCCACGCGGGAGTTCCGCAGCAACTATCACCTAATGCACATCTACAAACTGGCAGGTGAGGATTTGAAGCTCTTCCACAGTTTTGACTGGGGTCGCCAACGCGACATTTTCCAGGATGATGCTATTCAGCGTCAGAACAACGGTGAGCCTGTGTTTTACCCAAGAGTTCTCACACCGCTCACCCGAACCGATGACCGCACTGCTTACCGCGAAATGGAAAACATCGCTGGTGTAACCGGAAACAACAAACTGTCCTTCTACAAGGCCTACGCCAAGTTCCGTAATTCCAAGCTCGACTACAGGGTGCTCAGCATAGCACAGCAGGACAGCTCGGAGCGTTACAATGAAAGCGCTGAAAGCCTGAATCAGCTGTTTGTGGGGGGCGAATTGCGCCTGATGTACGGTCAGGCATTACTGTCTTTTGACGGAGAGTTCCAGATGACAAACGACTACAGAGTTGGGGCTACTGCTAAACTGGGGCCATTGCAGGGGCGTGTCAGCCGTGTGCTACGTTCTCCTTCGCTTGTAGAGCAGCGTATGATCAGCAACCACTTTGAGTGGATCAACAACTTCAGCAATTCTGTGACTGATCGCCTGGAGGCAACATTTGCCAGCAAACTGGGTGAGCGTCAGTTTGTTCGTCTAACCGGTCACTTTAACCACATCAAGCGCCACATTTACTTCGATACGGTTGCTGTACCTAGGCAGTATGCTGATAATCAACAAGTGTTTGGAGTTGAACTTCAGCATCACATTCGTTTCGGCAAGATTCATTTCGAAAACTTTATAGCCTATACGAATACGAATGAAGCACCTGTCATCCGCATACCGGAATGGTTGTTTGACTCTAAGCTGTACTTTGAGGGTGCACTGTTCAGAAACGCACTTGTAGGTCAGTTTGGTGTGCAGGTGTATTCTCCAACTGCCTACATGGCCGACGCTTACATGCCTGTGACACAGCAGTTCCATTTGCAAAACAGCTTCACCATACAGCCTTACCCCGTAACTGATGTGTTTATTACAGCTGATATCAAGAACCTGAACGTGTTCCTTAAAATGGCAAACATCGCTTCCGATCTGACAGCGCCTGGTTATTTCACTACGCCTTACTATCCGGGCATGCGGACCAGCTTTGTTTTCGGCATTAAGTGGATGTTCTTCGATTAATTTATCTTACCTCGTATGTCTTCCCAATTTACCAAAACGATACTGCGCCTTCAACTCCCGACCGACCCGCGTTGGGTGAACATTGCAGAGAAAAACATAGAAGAAATATTAGTAGATCACGCCTACTGCGAGCAGAAAGCGGCAACCTCGGGTATATCTCTTATTGTGAAGTACCCTGACAAGACTCGGCTTGTGGAAGAGATGACGGACCTGGTAGCAGAGGAGTGGAGTCACTTTGAGCGCGTGCTGGCAGAGCTGAAAAAACGTGGCTGGGGCCTGGGACGCAACCGGCCTGACGAGTATGTAGTGGAATTGACCAAACACATCCGGAAAGGAGGCCAGCGGGAGCGACAGCTGATGGACCACTTACTGGTGAATGCTCTGATCGAAGCCCGCAGCTGCGAACGCTTCAAATTACTCTGGAAAAACATACAGGATGAAGAGCTCCAGAAGTTCTACTACGAACTCATGGTATCAGAAGCGGGTCACTACGTAAGCTTTGTGAAGCTTGCCAAAGAGTACATGCCAGCCGACGTAGTAGACGCCCGTTTGAACGAATTACTCGAAATAGAAGCCGAGATCATCCGAAATCTGGAACCCCGACCAGACAGAATGCATTAGATTGCTATTGATATGCATTTATCTTTGTTTGACCACCAAATCACATCTCTTTACTTAATTTATTTTAATTTATTATAGTTTAGTTCATACTTATTGATTGAGCAGGAGTATACTTTATCTATGTATAACCTCTCAAATTGATTAATTATGAAACAAGCTTACTGTATTTTGTTTGCTCTGCTTATTGTATACCTAAGTGGAGGACAAGCCTTAGCTCAAAGTAAAAGCCGGGTTGGAAAGGCTGCAGAGATTTCCCAACTCTACAAAAGCAAAGCAAACATAAAACAATCTCAGCGATCCATTTCTCCTGAGGTACGCCATCAGCTACCTGGCAATAAATCCATTTCTCTATCTATCCGCAAGAGTAAAACCGAAAAGAGCGGTGAGGTTTATTACGGAGAAGTTTCTAATGCTCGCAATAGTAAATTCTTCCTGAAAGTGTCAGGCAATCGGGTGACAGGTGACGTTATGATGCCTGACCAGAAGCGCTATTATCGATTTACGACAGAGTCGAACGGTGATGTATACCTGCAGGAAGAGGATATTGACAAGGTGCTTTGTGTTGACTACATGCAGCATCATGAAGCTGAGTCAGGACGTAGCGAAAACACATTAGGCGCGACTACACTCAATGTACCAGCTCTGGAAAGTCTGCCCGGAGCCACAGCCGTTGTGCTACTTGATTATGATGGCCACTATTTAAACGGTACACTTTGGAACGAGATGTTCAATGGCGGCAATCCCATTGATGCACAGCCTATGAACTACAGCGAGTCAGAGATAGAAGCTATGTGGGCGCTTATTAGTGCAGACTTCAGCGCATTTGATGTTAATATCACAACCAGTGAGGAGGTTTTCAATCGGGCCCCTGTCAATAAACGTGGCAGAGTCATTTTCACGCCGACAGATTATTTTTCCCCTGGTGATGGTGGTCGTGCTTACATCGGCTCTTTTACCTTTGGCGGTGATATTTGGGGAGAAACACCCAGTTTCGTTTGGAATACAGGTGTGGTGAACGGTGGCAATACGGCGTCACATGAGATCGGGCACATGCTACACTTGGGTCACGATGGAAGAACTTCGCCCGCAGAAGAATACTACTACGGAAACGGAAGTTGGGCACCTATTATGGGAGCAGCCTTCATTCCGTTTGCTCAATGGAGTAATGGGGATTATCCGTTTGCCAATAACAAGGAAGATGATTTGGCTATAATTGCCACTCGTAATGGTTTCGGGTATCGAACTGATGATCATGGCGACCATCATAACGGGGCTACTGCTTTAGTGACAGATGAGGTGGGTGTGGTCTCTCCGGGTTCAAATAAGGGAAATATCAGCAGGTCCAATGATGTAGATGTATTTTCATTTGAAACCTCAGGTGGCATAGTTAGTCTGCGAGTACAGCCAACTGATGAGTACTCCAACCTGAATCCTCTGCTCACACTACGGAGTGAGAGCGGACAGGTGATCCAGGTGCATGATGTGGGGCAACCTTATGTAACAATAGAGGAGGAGTTACAGTCTGGCAGGTATTTTCTGTCGATTGAGGGGGGCACTTCTGTTTATGGCGCCTACTCAAACTACGGTTCTCTCGGCGAATATGCTATCAGTGGTGTCATACCAGTTGTTTCTCCGGTTGTAACAGTTAATTTAGTATCTCCGGCAAGTGGCACTTATTTTAAAGCTAACGCATCTGTGGATCTCGTTGTAGCACTAGACATCCCTGACAATACCTCAATCCAAAAGGTTGTCTACTACCACGGAAATAAGATACTGGGCTCTACCAGCAAAGCTCCTTATACCTTCCATTGGAAAGGTATAGGAAAAGGAGCTTATGAAGTATACGCTGTGGCAGTCAATCATCAAGGAGAAACATATGCCTCGGATCCTATCAGTATAACAGTTGTAAACGGTTACGGCGGTGGGAACAGGAACAGCTGTGAGCTTCCTGATTGGCGACCGGATTTTACGTATGTTGCTGGAGCACTCGCCTCCTTGAATGGAAATGCTTACGAAGCGCAGCGCACCTCAACAGGAAGCAATCCATCGCATAACAAACATGCAAAAGGTGACTGGAAATACAGAGGCCCATGCCGTGGAGCAATTGCTGCAAACAAGCCATCTTCTAAAGCTACAGCGGCTTTTTCATCGGACGATATTCTGATCTATCCAAACCCGGCCACAAATAGAGGCGTTTTGCAGGTTGAGCTGCCTGAAGTACTGACCACGGCACAGGTCACGCTCCAGGAAGTAGGTACTGGAGCCAGGTTAATGGAGAGCAATTACCGCCACGTATCTAAAATACCGATTCAACTCAATAAGCTTCCTCATGGTTACTATGTGCTCAGAATTGTATCAGACAATCAGGTATGGACCAGAAAAGTTATCATTAATCCCTAGACTGGCATTTTAAGTTAGCTCTAGAGTAATTGGAGACCCTACATTTGCAGGTTGGAATATGCCTGCACGTGTAGGGTCTTATGTTCTTGACTATTTCAGGTCTTCTGCTTTTTCTTTTTAGCTGCCGGGAACAGGATATTGTTCAGGATAAGTCTATACCCAGGTGAGTTAGGGTGCAGGGCCAGATCGGTGGGGTCTTCGCCCACCAGGTGCTGGTAGTCTTCTGGGTCATGGCCGCCATAGAAGGTCCAGGTGCCACGGGCAAAGGTGCCGTGCATGTAGCGGATCTCACCCACTTCCTTGTTTTCACCCATCACCACTACCTCAGGTTTCACCAGACTTTTGCGGAAGGCCGTGGTCTGTCCCATAAACCCTTTGATGGTTTTGGCGTGGTTTTGCGTCAGCATGGTAGGGATAGGATCCCACTTGGCTGAAAAGGTGAAGAGTTGAAAGAAGTCGTTAGGCTCTGTCAGGCCGCGCTCCTGTGGCTGCATGTCTATGTTGGAGTACTCGTATTCAAGCGGATTGCGTACCAGCGAGAAATCTTTGAACGCAAAGGTTTTACTAAAATCCAGCTTGCTCTGCGCATTGGGATCAGCACCGTCGCCGTCGTACATCGACTCAATAAAGTCCACGCCTTCTGCCGCCAGCGCTATGTCGTAAGTATCGGTGGCAGAGCACATGGCAAACAAAAAGCCGCCTCCTGCACAGAAATCACGGATGGTGCGGACTACCACGCCTTTCAGTTCAGATACCTTTTTAAAGCCAAGCGATTTGGCAGAAGCCTCTGCTTCGCGCTGCTGTTCCTGATACCAGGGGTAGTGGCGGTAGCTAGAGTAAAACTTGCCGTACTGGCCTGTAAAGTCCTCGTGGTGAAGGTGTAACCAGTCATACTTGGGGAGGTCACCGCGCATGATCTCTTCGTCGTATATTTTATCGTAAGGTATTTCGGCATAAGTCAGCACAAGCGTTACGGCATCGTCCCATGGCATTTTAGACTTAGGGGTATACACGGCTATCTTGGGTACCTTCTCCAGCTTCATGACATCCATGTTGGCCTCCGGATCGCTGATCTGGGTGAGGATGGTATTGTATTGTGCATCTGAAATAACCTGGTAGCTGATCCCGCGCACGACAAGCTCGTTTTCAAGCTGCGGGGCATGCTGAAAAGCAAAACTACCACCCCGGTAATTGAGGAGCCAGTCTACCGACACGCTTTTGGAGAGCACCCAATAAGCCGCTCCATAGGACTTCAGATGGTCTTTTTGGGTGTCATCCATCGGGATGAGCACCGTCGAGCTGAATGCATGGAAGGGGAGTACCAGGTATGCGATGAGCAGTATAAGATGGCGGAATGACTTCATGGGCTTAACATATGGTAACAAATGTATTGAAATTGGTTCTTTTTTCAGATATTGGAGGTAAATTAGAAACCAGAGGTTCTTCCTTATACTTAACGCAGGGGGGAACGTTTCGCATATAAGACCTAAGCTATGGACCTGTTCGAAAATATACGGGAAAGTATTCGAGCCATCAAAAGTAACCTGCTACGCACTGTTCTCACCGGCCTGATCATTTCCATCGGCATTATGTCACTGGTAGGTATACTCACAGCTGTAGATGGCATGAAGAACTCCCTTAACCAGACTTTTTCGAGCCTTGGCGCCAACTCTTTTGATATCCGAAAGAAATACAACAGTGGCAGGGGAAACAATGGACAGGGCAGGACTGACAAGGTATATCCGGATATCACCTACGACCAGGCTGTGAAGTATAAGGAGCTGATGGAGGCGAAGTCGCAGGTGAGCCTATCCGCCAATATTTCGGGCGCTACGGTAGTAAAAAGTGTCACGGACAAGACGAATCCGAATATAAACGTAATAGCCGGAGATGAATTTTATCTGTCTGGCCAGAACCTGAACCTGGAAAGGGGGCGGGCTTTCTCCAGCTATGAGCTGGAACTTGGGTCCAACGTTGCCATTATCGGTAAAGAAATATCTGATAAGCTTTTCCCAAAGACAGACCCGATTAACCAGTACATCTCCTTTTTAGGGCGCCGCTTTAAAGTAGTAGGAGAACTGGAGAAGCGTGGAAGCAGCATGGGCGGCAGCGGAGGCGACCGCATGATCCTGATTCCGCTTGAAACGGGGCGCCAGATTCCGCAGCAGGGCAATGGTACCCTGACTTACAACATCAAAACCTCCATTTCTAAGCCTGAGGAACTTACCTATGTCATGGGCGAAGCAACAGGCGTGATGCGCAATGTTCGCCAGGATAAGCTGGGGCAGGAGGAATCCTTTGAGATTAGAAGAAGTGACTCGCTGATTCAGAGCCTGAACGAAATCACGGGTTATCTGAAAGTGGGTGGCTTCATCATCGGCTTTATTACCTTGCTGGGTGCCTCCGTCGGGCTGATGAACATCATGATGGTATCTGTGAATGAGCGTACGCGTGAAATTGGCGTTCGCAAGGCCTTGGGCGCCACTGCCAAGCAAATACAGCAGCAGTTCCTGATCGAAGCGATCGTGATCTGTATCCTGGGAGGGATGGTCGGCATTTTCCTGGGTATACTGATGGGTAATGGCATTGCCTCCCTGATCGGGGAAGGTGGCTTCATTGTGCCATGGATCTGGGTGTTTGTTGGATTAACGATCTGTGTACTCGTTGGTGTGATTTCGGGGTACTATCCTGCTCACCGTGCTTCCAGACTCGATCCAATCGAATCACTTCGCTACGAATAGTGTATGGTAAAGTCATTTAATGTATTGGGCCGTATTTTAGACGAAAAGCGTTTAGTCCCAATCATGAATAACACGAAATGGCGGGAGTTGATTGCGGCCATGACTAATCTTCCTCAGATTGAGCCGTATGTGCGCATTAAATATCTGCATGAAGATTCTGCGCCGGTGCATTATGCCCCGATCTGGTGGGAGCAATTGGAGCAGACGGGCCTGGCAAATATTGAATGGCTGGAGATAAAAGCGATGAAAGAAACCAGCACCGGGCTCTTAGCGCCAACGCTGCAGGCAGACTATACAGATCTGTTTCAGGAGGTGTTAGACAAGTATGGTATACCACATGTAGTAGAGGGGGAGGTGTTCAGGATAATGGGTTACCAGCAGCTTCAATAAGATTTTAAAATAAAGAAGGCGAGCTTAATAGCTCGCCTTCTTTATTTACTATACCTGTTGTCAGGTTACTTCTTTTTAGCTGCAGTCTCTTTTGTCTTGGCTGTCTCTTTCTCCTGATCATATTCGCTGTTCAGTCCAGCCAATACCTCTTGTGTTATGTCCAGAGAGTTGTCGCCGTACAAGATGGCGCTTTGGCCTCTGGAGTAGGTCAACACCATTTTATAGCCTCTTTCCTGGCTGAGCTTCTGAAGGTATGCCTCAACGCGGTCGTAGATTTTTTTCATCTCTTCAGCTTCTTCAGTAGCCAATTGGTTGCCCGTGGTCTGGCTCTGCTGCTGCAACTGCTGCTGACGCTGTGCGAGTTTCTGCTCTGTAGAAGCACGCTGCTCAACCGTCATGTTGCCGCCCGTGCGCTGGTAGTTCTGCACATCTTTCTCAAAGGCAGCTGCTTTAGCCTGAAAATCTTTCTCAGCTTTCTGCGTTTTGGACTGGAAACGTGTACGAGCATCTTTGAAATACTCATAATTACTCAGCAGAGAGTCTGAGTTGATGTACACAATATCTGCTACGGCAGCGGTAGCCAGGGTGTCAGAGCTGTTAGCTGATGTAGTAGAAGTAACGGTTGCCTGTGGCTTTTGATCTGTGTTACAAGCAGTTACTAGGGCGCCCAAAGCAACTCCCAAAACGATTCTAGATAGGTTCACAATTAGATAATTAAGCTGTTATTGATTGTTTCAGACTGAAAATATAGGGCTAATTTTTAAAAATTCAGAATTTTTAATGTTTCAGCACCTCTATATAAGTTTCTTCGGCCTCCATTAAGCCCTGCTCGTTGATGCCTGTCAGTCGTACATGCTTTGTTTCGTTCACCAATACGGGGTCGTATTTGGCTGCTACTCGCACATAATTCTCAGTCCAGCCTTCCATCATACCGTCTTTCACATCGTCTTCGAACAGCACCGTAAACTCCCGGCCTATGTTCTGCTCATAGAAGAACCGTTTTTTCTTTTCAGAAAGGATGCGCAGCATGTCAGCTCTGCGGTTACGGTCCTTGATGCTTACCTTGCCTGGCATATCAGGAGCCATCGTGTTTTCACGTTCGGAGTAAGGGAACACGTGCAGGTAGCTCACATCAAGGCCATTGATGAAGTTATAGGTCTCCAGGAAGTTTTCTTCTGTTTCACCCGGGAAGCCTACGATCACATCCACCCCAATACAGCAATGCGGCATCAGCGATTTAATTGTGGCAACACGGTCAGCATACAGCTCACGCAGGTAGCGGCGGCGCATCAGCTTCAGTATCTTGTTAGAGCCTGATTGCAGCGGCACATGGAAGTGCGGCATAAAGCGCTTGCTCTTGCTTACAAACTCGATGATCTCGTCTTTTAGCAGATTCGGCTCGATAGAAGAGATGCGGAAGCGATCTATACCTTCTACTTTGTCAAGTTCCTGCACCAGTCCGAAAAACGTCTCTACACGCTCCCCGTCCTGCAAGCCGAAGTCACCGGTATTTACACCTGTGAGCACGATCTCTTTCACACCCGACTCGGCTATTTCATTGGCAGAGCGCACTACATTGGCGATGCTGTCGGAGCGACTGTTGCCTCGTGCCAGTGGTATGGTGCAGAAGGTGCAGGAGTAGTC
This sequence comes from Pontibacter sp. LHS1, assembly GCF_058932855.1. Taxonomy (NCBI): domain Bacteria; kingdom Pseudomonadati; phylum Bacteroidota; class Cytophagia; order Cytophagales; family Hymenobacteraceae; genus Pontibacter; species Pontibacter sp. LHS1. Next base: position 133,397 of record NZ_JBZYWF010000010.1, on the reverse strand, counting down.
GCAGCCGTCCTGCACTTTGAGGAAGGTGCGGGTGCGGTCGCCGAAAGAGTATGAGTTATGGAAAGTATTGGCTTCGCTGATGGCACTGGCGTATACCTGAGGCTGCTCTTTCTTTTCGAAGGTCTCCAGGATGTCTACCAGCTGAAACTTCTCAGCGGCACCCAACACGGCGTCAACACCAGGTATTTCGCTGATCTCTTTTGGCTTAAGCTGCGCATAGCAGCCGACAATGGTTATAAATGCGTTAGGAGAGTACTTTTGTGCCTCCTTCACGATCTTACGGCACTTCTTATCTGCATTGTCGGTGACAGAGCAGGTATTGATCACGTATATGTCAGGCGTATCAGTAAACTCCACCTTCTCAAAACCGCGCTCCTGGAAAATTCTTCCGATCGTGCTGGTTTCAGAGTAGTTCAGCTTACAGCCCAGTGTATAAAATGCTACCTTTTTCATAATCAGGGTGCAAAGATACGAATTTAAATTTTGAATGAGTCAGTAGGGGCCTATGTAACCAGTGTGGTTAATCAGCATTATAGCTGGCCAACCTATTTTTTTATACGCAACACCTTCGTTTAAACCCAGCGCGTTTTCTACTTTCTGACAAAGTCTTCGAAGGAGTATTGCATATAGGCTTTCCCCAGCTCGATCTGCACGGGTGTTACACCCTTGCCCTTAATGATAGGCTTTTTGGCCACATTATCGTAGGACAGCACTTTGCCGGGTGTGATAAAAGTGAAACCGTCCCTGAAAACATAAAACGCAAAAGGATAGTCACTTGGAGCCAGCATGTTGCGTCCCCACTTGAAATCCTGGTGTGGCAGGTCCAGCTGGTAAAGCAGGGTAGTGGCAATGTCTGTCTGACTGCCAATCGTGGAAACGGTGCGCCCTTTTTCCGCCAATGCGCCTCCTGTCAGAATGAAAGGTATGCGAAACTTGGTGCTTCTATAGTTCGGATCATCATAAGGCAGCGGATGGCCATGGTCGGCTACCAGCACAACAAGGGTCGAGTCCCACCAGGGTTGCTGTCGCGCCTGCTCAATAAACTGCCCCAGCGCCCAATCGGTGTAGTAAACCGAATTCTTGAATTTGTCGCTGATTTTGTCTCCTTTAAACTTAGCAGGTATAGGAATCTCAAAAGGCTCGTGACTGCTCAAGGTATAGACGGTGCTAAAGAAAGGCTCCTGCTCTTGTGCAAGGTCCTTCAGCACACGCTCAAACAACACGTGGTCGTGCGCCCCCCACTTGGAGTTGTAGCTCTCGGCCGGGAAGTCATGCTTGTCGATCAGTCGGTCATATTTACCGTTTTGCAGGTATGAGCGGATGTTAGCAAACTCCAGCTCTCCCCCATAATAAAAGGAAGTGCCATAGCCAGCCTGTTTGAACACCTGACTCAGGTGCGGCAGTTTCTCTGTCTTTTTGGGGTTCTTAATTATTGAAGTGGTAGTCTGTACCGGATAGCCACTCAGAAGTGCCACCATGCCTTTCTCGCTGCGGTCGCCACTTGAATAAAGCTTCGTGAAGCTGACACCTTCCGACGCCAGCTTATCCAGATTGGGCGTGACACCCGGCTCACCACCCAGACTCCCGACATACTTAGCCGTGTAACTCTCCAGAATGATAAAAAGCACGTTCGGCCGCTCTATCCTTAGGATTTTCTCTGAAGAATCTGCCGTGGCGGCATAAAGCTCTGCCACTTTGGCTTCGGCCTCTTCATGTTCCATGTACTGGTAAGGGTTGCGTGTCTCCTCGTTATACTTCAGCATGGTGTCCATCAGGTTCCAGGGCATGTTGAGACCGGCGTGGTTAGCATAAGGGTTATCCGAGAAATACACCACACTCTGGTTGATCGGAATCTGCTGCCAGCCACCCCGCATTGGCAGTATCAGAACAGCGGCAAAAAGCAGCGCTATACCTGCATACTTCAGCTTCGAGAAGTTGAGGTGGTAGTTTTTATAATCAAAGGTATAGCGGAAGAGTAGCGCAAAGACCAAACTGGTTGCCAGCGCAATGATGCTCAGCAGCAGAATAGGTGCCGCAGCCGCAGAAGCAGCCATCTCGCCAGGTGTGTTCAGGTATAGCATCGGCGTGGAGTCGAGCCGGAAACCCCAGTAGGTATAGAGCTCCAGGTCCACCGCCATCAACACCGACAGCAGCACGAGTAGGGTATAGGTATAGTAGCGGATAAACTTTCGCACCCGCAGTCCCGGGAAAAGGGCAGTAGCCAGAATAGCCAGAAAGGGGATAGCACTTATATAGGAGCTGAAAGAAAGGTCCAGGCGAAGTCCCTTCGTAAAGATGGTCAGAAGATCTGTCTGCGATAATTCCTCCGTGCGGTTATCGTGGTAAAGCAGAAAGGTGGCTCTGGCTGCAACAAAGTACAGCACCCAAAACAGAAAGTAGAGTGGCTGATATAAAAGGCTTCGTATCACGGCTGCAAATATACAACTTATGTATCCTCACTTAAACGTCAGGTGTTCTATTAAAATTCAGCCCACTGAGATTATACCGCTATTTATTTATATAGTAGAATCACAATTATGGTGCTATGATGAATACACCCTATTAAAATCAGGGGGTGTAGTAAGTTTTTATATTAAATATCAGGAGTACCCCCTAAAAAATAATACCCTATTTGATACAAGATATCTGTTTACTACATACCTTTGATGAAAATTTATACCCTAACCTCTTTAACCCATGGCAATTCTTCGTTTTAAAGCGCTTGAACTGGTAAGTCAGCGCAAACCGGCAGAGGTCGTGCTGCCATCCAGCAAAATTTCAGAGTACTTTGGTGAAAACGTGTTTGGCTTTTCGGCCCTACGTGCCACTATGTCTACTGAGAATTTCAAAAGACTTTGCGCTACAATTGATGCAGGCGAAAAGGTAGACCGAAATCTGGCTGATGCCGTGGCTGCCGCCATGAAGACTTGGGCGATGAGCAAGGGCGCTACGCACTACACGCACTGGTTCCAGCCACTGACTGGTGCTACAGCCGAGAAACATGACTCTTTCTTTGATTTGACCGGAGAAGGCGACCCGATCGAAAGCTTTAAAGGCAGCGCCCTGGTACAGCAGGAGCCGGATGCTTCTTCTTTCCCAAGCGGCGGTATCCGTAATACCTTCGAGGCCCGTGGCTACAGCGCCTGGGATCCGTCGTCGCCAGCGTTCCTGATCGAGAATGCCGGCACCCGCACGCTTTGTATCCCGACTATTTTCGTTTCCTATACCGGTGAGGCGCTCGACTACAAGACGCCTTTGCTGAAATCCCTGCACCTGCTCAACCAGGCAGCTGTTCCGGTTTGCCAGTATTTCGACAAGGATGTGGTGAAAGTGAATACTACTTTAGGTATAGAGCAGGAGTATTTCCTCGTGGACCGCGCTCTCTATGAGGCACGTCCTGACCTGGTCATGACAGGCCGTACCCTTTTCGGACATGCGCCTGCGAAGGGCCAGCAGCTGGAAGATCACTACTTTGGTTCTATTCCTAGCCGTGTGCACTCTTTCATGGTAGACTTCGAGAAGTCGGCCCTGAAGCTGGGTATACCTTTGCGCACCCGCCACAACGAGGTGGCACCAAACCAGTTTGAGTGCGCCCCTACCTTTGAAGATGCCAACCTGGCCGTAGATCACAACCAGCTGCTGATGGACATCATGGACCGTGTGGCAGAGCGCCATGGCTTTAAAGTATTACTTCACGAAAAACCTTATAAAGGCGTAAACGGCAGTGGTAAGCACAACAACTGGGCCATGAGCACCAACACTGGTGTGAACCTGCTCTCGCCTGGTAAAAAGCCGAAGGAAAACCTGCAGTTCCTGACTTTCTTTATTAACACGGTGATGGCAGTGCACAAGCACGCTGACCTGCTGCGTGCCAGCATCGCCTCTGCCAGCAACGACCACCGTTTGGGTGCCAACGAAGCACCGCCGGCTATCATGTCGGTATTTGTGGGCCAGCAACTGACGGCGGTACTGGAAGAGTTGGAGCGCACTGCGAAAGTGCCGATGGAGAAAGGCGATAACATGTACCTGAAGCTAGGTATAGACAAGATACCGGAAATTCTTCGCGATAACACGGACCGTAACCGTACCTCTCCATTCGCCTTCACGGGCAATAAGTTCGAGTTCCGTGCCGTAGGCTCTTCAGCCAACAGCTCTTCTTCCATGACGGTGCTGAACACCATTGTGTCTGATCAGTTGATCGATTTCCGTGTAGCCGTGGACGATTTGATCGATAATAAAGGCATGAAGAAGGAGCTGGCCATTATTCAGGTGCTTCGTGAGTATGTGGCTGCTTCCAAAGCGATCCGTTTCGAAGGGAACGGCTACTCCAAAGAGTGGGAGGAAGAGGCTGCTAAGCGTGGGCTGTCTAACATTAAATCTACACCACGTGCACTGGATGTATATCACCGCGAGGAAGTGCAAGACCTGTTTACCCGTCATGGCATCTTTACCAGAGTGGAGATTGCCGCAAGACACGAAATCTTGTTGGAAGATTATATCAAGAAGATTCAGATCGAATCGCGTGTAATGGGCGACCTTGCCTTCAACCACGTGATTCCGACAGCTGTTGCTTACCAGAACAAGCTGATTCAGAATATCCGCGGTTTGAAAGACCTCGGCCTGGAAGATGAGTACACAGAATCCACTCTGGATTCTATTAAGCGTATATCACGTCATATCAAGACAATCCAGACCAATGCGGTGGACATGATCCAGCAGCGGAAGGTTGCCAACAAAATAGAGGATGTGCGTGAGAAGGCGATTTTCTATAACGAAAAAGTAATGCCTTATTTTGAAGCGATTCGCACCAGTGTAGATAAACTGGAACTGATGGTAGACGATGAGGATTGGCCACTGGTAAAATACCGCGAGCTGATGTTCAGACGCTAGTCCATGAACCCTATAATAAAAAAGAGCACCTGACTAAGGTGCTCTTTTTTATTTAACGTCTGTTTCTGATCCAGCTGATGACTTCCCCTGTTACTTTGGCCAGAATGATCGGCAATAGTACAATAACCAGTGCAGTGGCGATCACAGGCCGCAGCCCCATCCGCATAATCAGTTTTCGGACCACTTTGCTGCGGAGTTCGCCTAACATATACCTGCCAGCCTTGGTCATCGGTTTCCCTTTGAGCACCTCCAGCACGCCGCGCCAGTTACCGTGCTCGATCTGCCGCTTCAGAAAGCCCAGCACGGTGTCTTTGGTGATCAGGTAGACCTCGCTCAGCTGTTCCTGTCGCAATCTGCCCCAATGTAGGAGGGAGCGGAGCTTCTCATCTGCATTTTTTGGTATATAGGCGTTCATGTGTATCATTTCTGTCAAGCTGGTTTAATTTATTATGTACTGGCAACATGCGGCTGCATCATCTTTAACGTTTATCCGGATGTTTTCTATTCAAGATACAGATAATTTCTATTTGTTCCATACCTGAACAAGGTTTGCGGGTTCACACTACATTCAAATACCACTACAAAACTTGCCCCACTTAGCTCTCTTTAAAATAATGATGCTAAATTTACGTCTTATGCCTGTTGAACAAAGCAGGCCCGATTTAAGTTAAGAGAACGTAGCTTTAGGGAAGGCCCACTTATATATGAACAAGAACTATTGCCCCAGCCTGACGGAGTATAAACGCAGAGAAACCATTGAGGTAAACATTGGCGAAGTGCTAATGGGTGCCCACCACCCGATCAGGGTGCAATCCATGACCACCGTGGACACCATGGACACGCTGGGCTCTGTTGAGCAGTGTATCCGGATGATCGAGGCGGGATGCGAGTATATCCGCATCACAGCACCAAGCATCAAGGAAGCCGAGAACCTGCGTCACATCAAGGCTGAACTTCGCCGACGCGGGTATAACACGCCTTTGGTAGCCGATATTCACTTTACACCAAACGCCGCTGAAGTGGCCGCCCGTATTGTCGAGAAAGTGCGCATCAACCCGGGTAACTATGCTGATAAGAAGAAGTTCGAGGTAATTGAGTACAACGATGAAACGTACCAGGCTGAGCTGGATCGTATCCGCGAACGTTTTGTGCCGCTGGTACGCATCTGCAAAGAGCATGGCACGGCTATGCGCATTGGCACCAACCACGGTTCCCTGTCTGACCGCATTCTGAGCCGCTATGGTGACACGCCGCTGGGCATGGTGGAAAGTGCGCTGGAGTTTTTGCGGATCTGTGAGGACGAGCAGTACTATAACATCGTCATCTCCATGAAGGCATCGAATACTCAGGTGATGGTGCAGGCCTACCGACTGCTCGTTCAGAAACTCGAAGAGGAGGGGCTGAAGCCATACCCACTGCACCTAGGTGTAACAGAGGCCGGAGAGGCGGAGGATGGCCGTATCAAATCGGCCGTAGGTATAGGCACTTTGCTCGAAGACGGTCTGGGAGATACGGTGCGTGTTTCCCTGACAGAAGCGCCGGAGGCTGAGGCACCAGTAGCCAAAGCCCTTATTGACCGCTATACCCACCGGGCAGAAAAATCTCAGTCCATCAAGCCGCTCTGCAACATCCCGATCGATCCGTTCCAGTACCACCGTCGTGAAACTGCAGAGGTAGAGAATGTGGGCGGACAAAATGTGCCCCGTGTTATCGCTGACTTAAGCCGCTTGCGTGAAATACAGTATGCCGACCTGAAAAGCGTAGGCCACCTGTATTCTATGCTATTGGATAAGTTCAACATGAATGATCTGGGTGCAGACTATATCTACACAGGTGACAACCCGATCAACTTCATGTTGCCAAACGGTCTGAAGGAGATCATTAATTATGTTCCCTGGCAGTTAGTTGAGGACCAGGAGCATCGGCATCCTCTTCTCACTGTGAAGCAATACCTGGAGGCGGTTCAGCTGCATCCGAAGTTGAACTATATAGAAGCTACCATTAGTGAGCTAAGCTCTGAACTGCTTGAGCGGCTAAAGACAGACAATACTGTTGTCCTGATGCTGCACACCTCTAACGAGCATGCTATGCCGGAGCTTCGCAAGTGCTTTTTCCGATTGATGAATAATGGCGTTCATACACCCGCCATCATTAAGCGCACTTATGGCGACCTGACCCCAGATCAGGTACAGCTGTATGCTTCGACTGATGTAGGCGGATTGTTAATCGACGGCCTTGGGGACGGCATTATGCTGGGCACTGAACTGTTGCCTGAGCAGGAAAAGTTCGAATGGCTGCAGACCATCGAGAAGCTAAATAACCTGAGCTTTGGCATATTGCAGGCTGCCCGTACCCGCATGAGCAAAACCGAATACATCAGCTGCCCAAGCTGTGGCCGTACTCTGTTCGACCTGCAGGAGACCACTGCCATGATTCGCAAACGCACGGACCACCTGAAAGGGGTGAAAATTGGTATTATGGGCTGCATCGTGAACGGTCCCGGTGAAATGGCTGACGCTGACTATGGCTATGTAGGAGTAGGGAAAGATAAGATCGCCCTATATCGCGGCCAAACAGTTGTCAAAAAGTCGGTACCAGCAGACAGAGCGGTGGATGAACTGATCGAGTTGATACGGGAAGATGAGAAATGGATTGAACCCCTCGTGCTTGAAGAGTAGAGAAAGCAACTGAATCCATCTTGCAATTATTCAGCTGCAGTAGTTGTTATACCTTAGCCGGATGTGTCTATACCTGTAGCCACATCCATTATATAAAATACAGAAGCCGCACAATGAAAGGATTATTTGATTTTACGGAAGTAGCTACTTACTTCTTCCGCAAAAAAGACCCGAAACGTAAGACTAATTTTAACCTCCGGGCCATGCACACCATTAACAAGATCTCAATTCTGATGTTTTTGGCTGCCATGGTGTATTTTGTGATCAAACACTGGTAACCGTACAGCATTGAACATCGAGGACTTCAGAGAATACTGCCTGGACAAGCCCGGTGCTACCGAGGAGATGCCTTTTGATGAAGACACGCTTGTATTTAAGGTATGCGGCAAAATGTTTGCCCTGTGCAGTCTGTCTGATTATGCAAACGGCATAATCCTGAAATGTGATCCTGAGCAGGCCATCTTATTGCGTGAACAGTATGCCCAAGTTTTACCTGGGTATCACATGAATAAAAAGCATTGGAATACTGTGCTGCCTGAGGCAGGCTTAACACCCGATCTTATTAAATCTTTGATCAATCAGTCCTACAGTCTGGTGGTTTCAAAATTACCGAGGAATAAAAGCCTTCCTGAGCAATAAATTTCAAAAAAAATCGTTTGGCTTTAATATTTTTTTAATCCCATTATTTGCCAATCAATTGGAAAATCCCGCATAAACCTGCATTGGATTGTAACATAAGATATACTTTAATGCCTGTTTTTGAGTGTTTGGTTATAAAACGCATTCAAAACATTTTAAATGTACATTTTAGAGTACAGCTATTGCTGCGAACATTGTAACACATATAAAAGATTATATGTATATTAAGAACAATTTCGCAACTAATCACCCTGTCTCACTATGCAATCTCAACGCGGTGTAAGCATATTCGCTTACAGAAACGAATGGCAGAAAGCCAGCCTTAACATCATCCTAACAAACAGTTTACTGCTGAACAGCTACGAAGAGTTTTTTAAAAAATTCGATGTGACAGGGCAGCAGTACAATATCCTGCGGATATTGCGTGAACACTATCCTAAACCTGTGTCAACGTCTGTTTTGCGCAACCATATGCTAGACAAGATGTCGGATACCTCCCGACTCGTCGGCCGACTCAAAACCAAAGGTCTGGTGGACGTGGAGCGCAATATATCAGACAAGCGGCTGGTCAACATTGTTATCTCAGACAAAGGCTTCAACCTGTTGGATCAGATCAGCAACGATCTTTACAAGCTTGACAACCTGATACAGGGATTGACAGAAGAGGAAGCTACGACACTTGCTGGTTTACTCGAAAAAGTACGGGATTCAATTAACTCTTCGGAGGAGCGCCTCAAAGGTGCACTCACGCTCAACGAAGCTGTGTAAGTGAATCGAGCTGCATGACAACAAGGATAGCCTGATGGCTATCCTTTTATTTTTTCAGCCATGTGCAGGCGTGCAGGAATAGTTTCTGCTGCATCGACAAATGGTGATAATATTATGTCAGCCTCTGAGGCATGCAGACGTTCAGCGTCTGGCTGGCGGTGTGCTGTGACGGCTATGACCCCTTTATAACCGCCAGACCGCAACTGTTTGACAAGCGCCATATTGGCATTGACATCTGATAGGCTGCTGATCACATACTTTGCCGTGTTCAGGGGAAGCCTGTCAGGTAACTCCGGATCCTCTACATCTCCGTATAACGCTGTCAATCCCTGCTTCTGCCAGTAACGCACCTGCTGCGGATCAAAATCAATGCATAGCAGGTGAATGTTATCCTTTAAAAGCGTAATCGCTATGTTACCACCATACCGCCCCAATCCGAACAAGATCACATCTACTTGTTGTGGCATGTTTTGCTCGGCTTCACTTTCACGGTAGGGTGTCTTACGTTCGAATATGCATAAAACTGGTGCCAGCACATCATAGAGCCTGTGCGAATAGATGATCATGTAGGTAGACAGCCCGATCGTGATCAGTCCGACTAATGTGATCAGGCCGACGGTGCTTTCCTGGATATGGCCCATCGTCAGACCAAGTGCGGCAAAGATAAGCGAGAACTCACTGATCTGGGCGACTGTCAGACCTGCCAGGAAACTGGTGCGCTTTCGGTAGCCCATCAGGCCCATGATGGCTACAACGATAAGCGGATTGCCAACCAGCACAAAAATTGAGAAGAGGATTGAGGGCCCTATCTGCTCGCCCAGCAAACCCAGGTTTAATTGCGCCCCCAGATTGATGAAGAAGAACAACAGCAGAAAATCCCGCAGGCTGACCAATCGGCCACTGATCATTTCGCGGTATGGGGTAGAGGCAAGCGAGACCCCGGCCAGGAACGCACCCACCTCCCGGCTAAAGTTGAGGTAATCGCAGGCGGATGCTACGATCACTGCCCATGCGATGGAGAAAAGCACCAGCAATTCCTGAGATCGCGCCAGGTAATGAACCAGTGAGGGAATGACAAAGCGCATCAGCAAACCTATGACGGCGACAATGGCACTGCCCGTTATCACTACCTGTATGATACCCAGTACAGGATGGGCACCGGTCTTCGCATTCATGGCTGAGAGCATAATCATAAGCAGTACCACCACAATATCCTGCACAATCAGGAAGCCTATCGCGATCTGCCCATGCAGGGAGTCAATCTCTTTCTTGTCTGAAAGTAACTTCACAATAATGATGGTGCTCGAAAAGGTCAGGGCAATCGCAATGTAGAGTGCTGTGATGGCATCATAGCCCAACGCTATTCCTATCAGATACCCGAAAACAGAAGTGAATATGACTTGCCCCAGGCCGGTCATCAGGGCAATCATACCTGTGGAGCGTATGAGGGAGAGATCCAGCTTTAGACCAACGACAAACAGAAGTAAAGCAATGCCCAGTTCGGCCAGCAGGTGCACCATTTCCGATGATGACACCAGGTTGAAAAAAGAAGGGCCAACCAGTATACCCAGCGCAATGAACATAACTATGAGCGGTTGCCTGAGCATGAGTCCGATGGCACCCAGCACAGCGGCGATGGCCAGTATGACTGACAGCTCAAAAAACGGATTGCTCAAGACGTCCTGCATAAGGCTAAACTTTATAGGGAAGTACCAACAATGGCATATGGGCTCTGGCGGCTAGTTCTTCACTCAAGTTTTTGGAGAACAAGGCCTCCCATATACTTTGCTTTTCAGGCATCAGCACGACTAAACTGGAATTGGTAGCTGCAATGTGGGCTCCCATACCTGTTGGCGCTTCAGCGTCAGCCAGCAAGCTGGTGGTATGTGGCCTTTGCAACACATACTGCCAGGAGGAGTATTGCCCTTGCAGTTCAGATACATCCCGCACCTGTTGCCCATCTTTCGTAAGTATCAGAAAATGCAGCATGGCATCATAGGTCTGCGCAATGCGATCGATCATCTCTATTCCTGCCCGCTCTGGAAGTTGCATTTGCTCTAGTAAGATCGTTATATTTTCGAATCCGTTAAACACGACATAGCTGGGTATAACCAGTAGCGGCACAGGACTTAAACGCATCAGTTCCAGTGTGTTGCTGCCGATCAGGATTTGTTTCAACTGACTGCTGCCGCGACTTCCCATGACTACCAGGTCTATATCTTCGCTTGCGATTACCTGTATCATCGCGTCAGCAAACGGTGTTGGGACAACCAAGGTCTTATACCTCACTTCGGCGTGACGCAAATCAAGAATATCAAAAAGATGCTGTGCCTCGTCCAGGAGTCTAACCTGCGTCTTCCGCTCTTCTTCCAGGTAAACGCTTTGGAAGAGTGATTCAGGAGAAGTTGCCGGAACAGGCGGTCTTGCCATGGCGTGTACAAATACTACTTCTGCAGTCAGGGCTTTGGCTAATTGCATGGCAACCAGCGTAGCATTGTAACCATCGGTCGAGAAGTCGGTAGGAGCAAGTATACGCAGCATAGCAAAGGGGTTTACTTGTCTATACGGTATACAATCAGCTTTTTGTTAGGTATAGAAAACCAAAAGCCGCCAGATTTGGGGTCTGAGCGGCTTTTGGAAAAGTTAGTGGTAAGATGGAAATCCTTATACCACCACGTTGATGATTTTGTTAGGGACGATAATAATTTTCTTTGGTGTTTTTCCTTCCATGAATTTAGTAATCGTTTCGTCAGCCAATACTGCCTTTTCCATCTCTTCGCGTGGTGTGTCAGTAGCGAAGGCGATCTTGCCGCGCGTCTTCCCATTTACCGATACAGGATACTCAAAGGTATTCTCCACCAAATACTTTTCATCCCAGGCCGGGAACGAAGCGAAAGAGATGCTCTCGCTATGGCCCAGCTTCTCCCAAAGCTCCTCGGCAATGTGCGGCGCATAAGGTGCCAGCGCAATTGTCAGCGGCTCCAGAATGGCCCGCTTGTTTGTCTTTAGGGCTGTGAGTTCGTTCACACAGATCATGAAGGTCGATACGGAGGTGTTGAAAGAGAAGCGCTCAATGTCTTCCTCTACCTTCTTTACCGTCTTGTGCAGCGACTTCAGTTCAGCGGCCGTTGGCTCGTCGTCAGAGACAGCAAAGTTGCCCTCGTTGTCGTGGAAGAGCTTCCAGAAGCGCTTCAGGAATTTGGAAACACCGTCCATGCCATTAGTATTCCAGGGCTTGAACTGCTCCAGTGGACCCAGGAACATCTCGTACATGCGCAGGGTATCAGCTCCGTTACGCTCTACAATGATGTCCGGATTCACGACATTGTACTTCGACTTCGACATCTTTTCAATCTCGACGCCGCAGATGTACTTGCCATCTTCCAGCACAAATTCGGCGTTGGCGTTCTCTGGTCGCCATGCTTTGAAAGCCTCCAGATCCAGCTCATCATTCTCTACAATGTTCACATCCACATGCAATGGCGTTGTTTCGTAATCCTTGCGCAATCCATAAGACACGTAGGTGTTGCTGTCCTTGACGCGGTACACGAAGTTCGAGCGACCCTGAATCATTCCCTGGTTGATCAGCTTTTTGAACGGCTCCTGTTCTACTACCAATCCCAGGTCGCACAGGAACTTGTTCCAGAAGCGGGAGTAGAGGAGGTGACCTGTGGCGTGCTCGGCTCCACCCATGTACAGGTCTACGTTGCGCCAGTATTCTACTTTGGCTTTGTCTGCAAAGGCCTGCTCGTTTTGCGGATCCATGTAGCGGTACCAGTACCAGCTGGAGCCAGCCCAACCCGGCATGGTGCTTAGTTCGTATTCGTATTGATCCTGATATTTCCAATCCACAGCGCGGCCAAGCGGCGGCTCACCTGTCTCAGTAGGCAGGTAGGCGTCAATCTTTGGTAACTCCAGTGGCAATTCGTTTTCTTCCAGCAAGTGCGGAATACCATCTTTGAAGTATACCGGCACCGGCTCGCCCCAGTAACGCTGACGGCTGAACACGGCGTCGCGCATGCGGAATTGTGTGCGGCCTTTGCCCACACCCAGTTCTTCAGCTTTGGCTATACCTGTATTTATGGCCTCTTTCACCTCCAGCCCGTTCAGGAAACCGGAGTTGATGATCTTGCCTTCTTTACCGGCATAGGCTTCTTCTTCCAGATTGCCTCCGGCTACCACTTCTTTGATCGGCAGGTTAAAGTGCCTGGCAAAAGCATAGTCGCGGGAGTCGTGACCCGGAACAGCCATGACAGCGCCTGTACCATAACTGGCCAATACGTAATCCGCAATCCAGATCGGCACACGCTCTTCAGAGATTGGATTAATGGCGTAGGCTCCGGTAAATACACCGCTCACCGTCTTTACGTCTGTCATACGCTCACGCTCTGAGCGGTTTTTGGCCACGTTCACATAAGATTCTACTTCAGCGCGCTGCGCCTCCGTCGTGATTTCGTTTACCAGTTCATGCTCTGGCGCCAATACCACGAAGGTTGCTCCGTAAATCGTATCGATACGGGTCGTGAACACTTTGATTTTTTCAGAAGCACCACCTTCTACGGCAAAGTCCAGTTCAGCACCCACGGATTTGCCGATCCAGTTACGCTGCATTTCCTTTACCGGCTCGGGCCAGTCGATGGTATCGAGGCCTTGCAACAGGCGCTCGGCATAGGCAGTGATGCGCATCATCCACTGGCGCATTTTTTTACGCTCCACAGGGTAACCTCCACGCTCAGATACACCGCCCACTACTTCATCGTTGGCCAGTACTGTACCCAAGGCAGGGCACCAGTTCACCACCGCATCAGCCACGTAGGTGAGTCTATACCTGAGTAGCATCTCCGCCTTCTCCTGCTCGTTCATAGCTTTCCATTCCTCGGCCGTGAAAGCAGGGGTGTCTTCGTCGCAGGCAGCTTTGATCTTGGAATTGCCACTTTCTTCAAACTCGGCAATCAGCTTGTCAATGGACTCGGCTTTGTCGGATGTATAATCATAGTAGCTGTTGAACAGCTGCATGAAGATCCACTGCGTCCATTTGTAATAGCTCGGGTCGGAGGTGCGCACTTCGCGCTCCCACTCGTAAGAGAAGCCAATGTTTTTGAGCTGCTCGATATAACGGCCAATATTCTGCTCGGTCGTGATAGCAGGGTGTTGCCCTGTCTGAATAGCGTACTGTTCGGCTGGCAGACCAAAGGCGTCGAAGCCCATCGGGTGCAGCACGTTGAATCCTTTGGATCGTTTGTAACGGCTCACGATATCAGAGGCGATGTAACCGAGTGGGTGCCCCACGTGCAGACCCGCACCAGAAGGGTAGGGGAACATATCCAGCACATAGTACTTCGGTTTATCGGTGTTTTCAGTGGCTTTAAATGTCTGGTTCTCTTCCCAGTAGCGCTGCCACTTCTTCTCAATCTGATTGAAATTATACTCTGACATAGTTTATCGTGAATTCGCTTGATCTAAACAAGCTGCTAAGATACTTTAAATGGTTGAATTGTTGAATTGTTGATGGATGATTGTTGACAGTTAATTGATGTTTTCCAGTATTCTCCCGAAAGTTGAAATGTCAATTGAATCCTTCTGTTTATAGGGTTGGTATAGCGCTTATCTTTCTGAACTTTTTGGGACGTACTTCAAACTATTCTATTCGTTATAATCATACAGCATCTTGAACACTATACCCAATAAACAATCAGCAACCAACAATTAACAATCAATAACTACCTTTGCACTTTGAAGCGAAAAAGAATAAAATGGAAAAATACGATCTGCTGGATGTGCCGCACATTATATACGTGATGGACCCAATGTGTTCGTGGTGCTATGGATTTGCTCCGGTGCTGCACCAGCTCAAAAAGGAAAAGGAAGGCAAGCTGAATTTTAAGCTGGTACTGGGCGGTTTGCGTCCGGGTACGACTGAGCCGATGGGTGACGAGATGAAAGCCGCTGTGCAGCAACACTGGCAGGAAGTGGAGAAAGCTACAGGACAGGCTTTTGACTTTGGATTCTTTGACCGGGTGAGTTTCGTATATGATACGGAACCTGCATGCCGCGCTGTCGTAACCATGCGCTACCTGCAGCCTGAAAAGGAGTTGGAGATGGCCGAAGAAGTGCAGCGCGCCTTTTATGCCCGCAACAACGACGTGACCAAAGCCGAAGTGCTGGCTGAGATTGCACTGGGGCTAGGTATAGCGGAAGACGCATTTCTGGAGAAGTTTCAGTCTGATGAAATGAAAGAGAAGACGCAGCAGGATTTCCTGATCGCACGCCACCTGCAGGCCAATGCTTTCCCGAGCGTATACCTGCTCGTTGGCCACAACCTAAGTCTTTTGAGCCGTGGATATCGCCTATACGATGCCCTGAAAGCCAAATTGGAAGAAGCACTAAAAGGGGCACAGCTTTAAAATGAAAACCGCCGTCTGCCACCTTACCAAAAGGCAACTCCCCTTAAACCAATTGGTGCTGGGAGCCACCATCCGGCGTCCTATTTTTAAGCTGATTCAAGCCGACTACCCCGACTTTACAGATGCATCCTATGTGGCGATCGGGAATCTGAATAAATACCGGAAAAAATATCTGGAGCAATTGCTCGAGAAAGAACTAGGGGAGATCTCGGAGCTTGAAAAGGAGGTGCTCGACAGCATTCAGGAAAACGAGCTTCTCTCTACGAACATTGAGGAAGAGTTGCAGGAAAACCTGCCACTTGGTGACCGAATGGCCGACAGGATTGCTACATTCGGTGGTAGCTGGACCTTCATCATGGCTTTCTTTGGCTTTATTTTGCTCTGGATGATGGTGAACGTATACCTGCTCTCCACTCGTCCTTTCGATCCCTACCCGTTCATTTTGCTTAACCTGATCCTGTCCTGCCTCGCTGCCATACAGGCACCCATCATTATGATGAGCCAGAACCGCAAAGAGGCAAAGGATAGACAGCGATCAGAGTATGACTACAAAGTGAACCTGAAGGCAGAGCTGGAAATTCGCCTGCTGCATGAAAAGATCGACCACCTGATCGTGCACCAGAACCAGCGCCTGCTGGAAATACAGCAGATCCAGGTCGACCTGATGGAGGACATTCTCAATCGCTCCAGAAAGTAAAATTAAGTTAAGGTATTGCTGATCACCTTGGCTAAAGGATCAATCCCATTCCACAGTCCATGACTTTCGATAGGTATAAAGCGGGCAAAGAGCTCTTCGCTGTACCACTTTTCAGCACGGGTGCGTTTGACCACTTCCTTATGCAGCGATCCCTGGTAAGCATAGGCCTTCATGGCTTCCATTGACTCCCATACACTGAAAGTAGCCTGTCGGATCAGGGGCAATTCGCCAAGTCCGATCGAGCATACCAGGCCTTTGGCCTCTTCGAGCGCCTTGCTCACCTTAGGGGTAAAACGCCAGAACTGAGGCAAAGACAACCAGTTAATGGAGGCCCGCGTGAGCACCGCTACCGGACCGTCATATTGCTTTTCAACTAGCTGCGGGGTAAATGGTTGCAGGCCATCCCAGAGCCCATGCGCCTGCATAGGCAGTAGCTTCACTGTCCAGATCTCAGATGCATGCAACCTGTACTCCAGCATCAATTCAGATCGCTCCAGAAACTCGTCGGCGGCTTCTTCGCTCTCCCAGGTGCACATCAGGCCATACCTTCTGAAGTTCGGTTTGATGCTGAAGCCTTTGCCTTGGCCGCTGCCGAGCAATTTGTGAAACAGTAAGCCAGGTACCTGATTTAATTCGGCGCCTTTGGTGCCCATTTGGGCCAAACCCCAACGGATATGGCCTTTCCGAAAACCGAAAAGCGTCAGGGTGGTTAGTCGATCAGACTGGGTGGTAATGTGTCGCAAGGGATTCGGTATTAAATGGTAAGTATAAATGCAATTTACAAAACGAATAAACCAAAAACACCTGCCGCACAGAAATGTTTGGCAGGTGTCTCAAGATATTTATTGAGTTATACCTACAGGTTCATTTTATCATGGTCGCCCGTTTTGTAAGTTTCGCCTGTAATGGCCGCTTTTGCCATACTGTAAAGGTGTACCATGGCGCTGTTCGGCGCATCCCAGTACTCGGCTTTGTCGATGGTTACTTTGATCAGGCCAATGTTCGGATCGTCCTTGCCCTCCGGGAACCACGCCTTCATGGCAGGTGTCCAAAGCTCGTCTATCTTTGCTTTGTCTTTCGTGAGTGTGGCTTTGCCCGAGACCGACACATACAGATTATCCGATGGCTTGGCATAGCTCAGGTTCACATGCGAGTCGTTCTTGATCTCGTGTGACTTACCGGACTCGTAGCCCGTGAAGAACCAGATAGCCCCGTCGTCCTTGATCTGCTGGTTACGCATCGGGCGGCTACGGATGCTGCCGTCCTCGTCCACCGTCGACATCATGGCGGTGTCGACGTCCTTTATTTTGTCTATTAGTGTCTGAAGTTTTTCAGTTCTGTCGTTGTTCATAGTTTTTAGGTTGTATGTGTTTAAGTGGTACGGGCTAATGTGCTAAAGTGTTTATGCCCGTTTTGGCTATACCTTTACAACCGAATCAGGTATAAGATGTTTATATTGCAACTGAACAAAACCCCGAACCTTTGAACTATCTGGCCCATATTTTCCTCTCAGGCGACGACGAAGAGCTTTTGCTGGGCAACTTTATTGCCGATGCCGTGAAAGGGAAACAGCTGGAGCTATACCCAACGGGCATTGCCCGTGGCATCAAACTGCACCGCCTGATCGATACCTATACCGATACTCACCCTGTTGTGAGCGAGACCAAAGCCCGCCTGCGGCCCCACTTTCGCAAGTATGCCCCGGTGGTAGCTGACTTATATTTTGACCATTTTCTTGCCAGTCGTTTTGATGAATTCTCCAATGAATCTTTGGGGCCGTACACCTCCCGCGTCTATACCCTGATCAACCAGCACCTTCAGAATCTGCCGGAGCGGGTGCAGTATTTTTTCCCATACATGATGCGGCAGAACTGGCTTCTCTCTTATGCTGAGGTGTCAGGTATAGCGCAGGCACTTGGGGGATTGAGCCGGAGAACTTCTTTTGAGTCAGGTATGGAGCGGGCGGGAGAGGAGTTACTCCAAAACTATACCTTGTATGGGGAGGACTTCTCGTTATTTTTTCCGGAACTGATCGCCTATGTGGAGGAGGTGCTGCCGGAGTTGAGAAAGGTAGTATAGCCCTCACTCGGTACAAACAAAAAAGGAGCCGCTATACCTGCGACTCCTTTTTTTGTGATAAAGTTAATGGCTCTTAGTGGTGATGCACACCGCCTTCTCCGTGTACGTGACCGTGGTCGAGCTCTTCGGATGTTGCTTCACGAACTTTTTCAACCTTGCCTTTGAAGTATAGCTCTTTGCCAGCCAGCGGGTGGTTAAAGTCCATTACCACTACGTCGTCTTTCAGTTCAGCTACACGTCCTTGCAGTTGGTTGCCTTCGCTGTCCGCCATTGGGATGAAGTTGCCAACTTCCAGCATGTTCTCCGGAATGCCGCCTTCTACTTCAAACACGCTCATCGGCAACTCAACCACCGCGTTCTGGTCAAACTCACCATAACCGGCATTCGAGTCCAGTTTAAAGTCAAACTCGTCACCAGCGCTCTTGCCGTCAAGGTTCTCTTCGAACTGGTCTGGCAGGCCGCTCATGCCGTATATGAATACCATTGGATTTTCGTTATTGGCAGTTTCAACGAGGGTTTGCTCACCGCTTTCGTTCTGAATACGGAGCTCGTAAGAGAGCGTCACCACTCTGTTTTTCTCAATTTTCATAATTGTGTGTTTTGGTTTGGTATCAGAAAGGTAAAAAGATTAACCGGAGAAGCATAACCCACCCGTGTTTATTTGAACGACTTCCTGAAGATGAATAAAATAAATCCTTACATATACCTACGCTAAGGCAGGCTCTCAGTTAGCTCCCAGGCGCTTTTATAGGCTCCGATGCTTTCTACATAAGCGATCAATTCCGCAAAAAACGGATTAGTCGAAAGTGTGGCGCTGTCACCCACGATGATAAGTTTACGTCGGGCACGTGTCATGGCCACGTTCATGCGTCTTTCATCCGCCAAAAAACCGATCTCGCCGCGCTCGTTGCTGCGTACCAGGCTCATGCAGATGATGTCTCGCTCCTGCCCCTGAAAGCTATCCACGGTACCGATGCTCAGTTGACGCTTCTGATGCAGTTCATGCAGTCGCGGCGTGTGCTCCACTTTGTCCTGCAGGTAATTGATCTGGGCCCGGTAAGGCGCAATTACCCCGATCTTAAGCGGTGCTACTTCCTCCTCCTCGTTATAGTCTTTCAGGAGGTTGGAGAGGTGATTGATCAGAAGATCTCCCTCTTCCGGATTGGCAGAGCTTTGTGTATCCGGCATCTCGGCTTCGTTATACCCGCAGCCAGCCGTGTCGATAAATTCCACCGCCATATCCGGTGAGAAGATTGTGTTGTATCCGTGCAGCTCGGCACTGTGCACGCTTTCGTGTGCTATCAGCTCGCCGCCATAAAATTGCTGGTTCGAGAACTGCATAATGTGGTGGTGCATGCGGTACTGCGTTTTCAGCATCACCGATACCTCCGGCTGACGATTGATGCACTTTTCAAACAGTGTCACGCTCAAGCCACCTTTATCTGCATCCAGCGATTTGATGGTAGGAGGCAATTGGCAGTGGTCACCGGCCAGCACCACGCGGTTCGTCCGGCTGATCGGAATCCAGCAAGCTGGCTCTAGCGCCTGCGCCGCTTCGTCGATGAAAACCGTATCATACGTCAGGTGGCGAATGGCTTTGTTGGCCGCGCCTACCAAGGTACAGGTAATCACCTGCACATTATCGAGCAAGTCATCCGTGATGTAATGCTCCACGTTGTCTGCCTCGTCGAGCAAGCGGTGACTTTCGGATTTATAAAACTGACGCTGTGCTCGCTCCTGGTGTCCAAACTTGCGCTTGAACTGGTAGGCCATGCGCTTGTACTCCTCGGCTGTCTTTCGCAGATTCTTGAGGTCTTTGTAAGCCCGGTGCGCCATTACCTGCGCATCCAAAGTATGCTCCAGCAGCACATCCGAAACCCGCGATGGATTACCAATGCGGATCACGTTCACGCCTTCGTTCGCCAACTTCTCAGTTAGGAGGTCAACGGCCGTATTGGAAGGAGCCGTCACCAGCAGGCGCTTCTGCGATTTCAAGGTATGGAGGATGGCCTGAACCAGTGTGGTGGTTTTGCCTGTGCCCGGAGGTCCGTGGATGATCGCCACATCCTTAGCCTGCGCAATTTTCTGCACGGCTTCGTTCTGCGACTCGTTCAGCACCTGAATCTCCTCCAGTTTCTCGTCTGAGAAAGTGGCGGGTTTTATACCCAGCATGATGTCGCGGAGCTCGGCCAGACGCGTACCTTTCGCTTCCTGCACCTTCTTCATGGCAATTTCCATCTCGCGGTAGCTGATCTCGTCGAAAGTCAACTCAACCCCCATGCGCCCGGTCCCTACCCAGTCAGGAAGGTCTTCCTTGTTGGTGGCCAGAATCACTTTGTTGCGCTTAACACCCAGTACCACGCCGCTCAAACTGGCTTTTTCACCGCTGTTCGTAAAAAGAGAGGCTGTCTTGCCGGGCTGGAAAAGGTGCAGTTGGTCACGGTCGGAGGTACGCTCCAACTCAATGACTACCTTGTTGCCAAACCCGATCTCTTCCTTGGAGATCACGACAGGATACCAGCAAAGACCCATTTCCTTGCGCTCCGTAATCGTGCTCTTCATTGCCTTCAGCTTGTATTGCTGCCGGTCTTCTTCCTGTTCTATTTTCAGCAGGTCCTTTACCTGCCGTAGTTCTTCAAAAATATCGATCATGCTTATCTAAAAAAGAAAGGCTGGGTACAAAGCGCCAGCCTTTTCCAATGCTTTTGTTCTATTGTCTATACCTGTAGAGGCATCATTTTATAACAAAAAGCGTGCGTTAAATAATTCCGCTGCATCAGGTTGTTTCTTATACCTGTGGCAGCTATACGGCCTTAGGCCTTCTTCCGTTTTTTAGGAGCCTTTTTAGTGCTCAGCCTGATCTGCAGGAACACGGCGTAAAGGAACATAATGAAGGCGGCGCCACCGAGAATGGCGATCACACGGTCTTTGCCGTAGCGCACCTCGTCGGTTGCTTTCAGTTGCTCTTTCAGGTCCAGAATGGCACGCTCACGTTTTTTGGCCTGACTCTCGAGGGTGCTGATCTGTCCTTTGAGGTCCGAGATCTGGTTGTTAATCAGGCGCTCGTCCTGTTGGATCATCTTTCCGGCACGCTGACTCTCTACGGTGCTCTCGGCGATCTTGCGCACGCTTGCCTCTTTCACAGCCGCGATCAGCTCAGAATCTTTGCGGATGATCTCTTTGAGTGTATCGATAATGTTGAGGAGGTCTTTTTTCGATTGCTTGCCCCAGAAGTTGCTGTTTTGTCCGCTGTAATACTGGTACTCCAGAATCAGCTGTTCACGCTCGCCCATCAGACGGCTGAGCTTGTCTTCTTGCGGTGGTGCTTGTTCCTGTGCCTGCGCGCCCACAAACCAAAGGCAGCAAATGCAAATAGCCAGTAGTTTCTTCATCATCATAAAAAGGAATGCTTTACTCTATCACGCAAATATGGCCATCCTTATTGGATTCGGCACAAATTATTTTTGATCCGGCCTGTAAAAATAAAGGATCAGCACGGGCAAAAGCAAGAGGTCAGCCACCACGGCAAAGACCAGCGTGAGACTCACAAAAACACCCACATAAAAGGTGGCATCGAATGTAGAAAGCACCAGCGTCATGAATCCGGCCACCAGTATGCAGGAGGTGATGATGATGGCCTTGCCGGCCGAGATCATCGTCGTTTTGATGGCATAAGGCAGTGACTTGCCTTTGCGCAGCTCCACTTTTAGCTTGCCCAGGAAGTGGATCGTGTCGTCCACGGCTATACCGAAGGCTATGGTGAAAATGATAGAAACCGACACCGTCATATTAATGCCCAGGAAGCCCATAATGCCGCCTATCATCAGCAAAGGGATGATGTTGGGCACCAGCGAGATTACGACCATTCTGAGTGATCGGAAGATAAAACCTACCAGCACAGCCACCACCAGAAAAGCGATCAGCAGGCCCTGCAGCATATTGCTGACCACGTAGTCGTTATTTTTGTCAAGCATGACGGCACTGCCGGTGATGCGTGTTTGCAATAGCTCAGGGTTGATGTGCTGATCTATGAAAGCCCGCAGCGAGTCATTAAGTTCGGCAGCCCGCACACTTCCCACATCGGTCATTTTGCCTGCCAATCGCCCTTCCTGCTGGTCGGCTGTCACTACAGCTCGCAATTCGCTCCGTTTGCTGAAAGCCGCCAGCCGCCGCTGGACCTGTTGCATCTCTCGTCCGTTGGCGGGCAAGGTATAGTAGTCCGGTAAACCGCCGTTCTGTGCCCGGTGTATAGAACGGACAACTGTGGCAGGAGAGGTAATGAAGTTGAGGCCGTAGGTCTGGTAAAGGTAGGTCTCCAGTTGGTCGATCTCCTGCAGCACCTCGAGGTCGTACATACTTTTGTCAGAACCTGCGATCAGGTGCAGCTCAAAGGGGCGCACGCCTGAGAATTTTTCTTCGAAATACTGGAAGTCCTTGATGATCGGGTCGTCATCGCCGAGGTCTTCAAGTAAGGTCGTATCAACCTTGATCATACTGATACCGATCAGGGAGACTAATACAATTCCCATGCTCGCATATAAGATCGGGTATGGCCTGCGCAGCACAAAGGTATAGACACGCCGCAATAGCATCGGCCATGACAGATCCGTACGTCGGGCACGCCGTGGGTTGGGCTTTTTGTTCAGGAGTAGAATAGCCGGCAGCATGGTAAAAGCCAGCACAAAGGCAAGCGCAATACCAATGGCCGTATATACACCGAACTCCCGGATTGGAACGATGGATGTGGTCAGCAAGGTTAGAAAGCCGACAGAGGTGGTAAGCGAAGTCAGCAAGGTGGCCATACCTACTTCCCGTATTGTGACCCGCAGCGCCTGTAGTTTAGTGGTTCCCTGCCCAATCTCGGTGATGTAGCGCGACATGATGTGTATCACATCTGACATGCCTACCACGAACATGATGGTCGGCAATAGCACGGTCATCACATCGATGGGTTTGTTGAACAGCCCCATCACCCCAAGGCTCCAGAGAACAGATAGGAGCACGACCACCAAAGGCACCAGCACACCCCAAACCGTTCGGAAGGCGATCCAAAGAAACAGAATGACCAAAAGGATAGAGGCCGACATAAAGATCGCCAGCTCAATCTTCATCTTCTCGATAAAAACCGACTGCGCCAGCACCTTTCCCGCCACATGGTGCTCCTGCAAACCCAATCGTTCGATCTCGCCATATAGAGCCGCGATCAGCGAATCGCCGGGTTCCTTGCCAAGGTCGTCCGAGGTTTGTACGAAAAGCGAAACAGCCGTGGCATCTTCTGAAAACAGCGTGCCTACCAACTCCCGACTTTGGTAGATAAGGGTAGAGTCCTGGGGATAGCGCTCGGGTTCGTCGGGGTGCAGGTAAGGGATCTCAAAGTAGCCGAACTGCTCGATGATCGGACTCTTGACTGTGGTGGGAGAGAGCACCGACTCCACATGCGGCTGTTGCTGCATAAAGCGGGTCAGGGTATCGACCTTCTGCAGAAACTGCTGGTCGAACAAGCTGCCGCCGTTGTCGAGGCCGATAAGTAAGTAGTCGTTATCGTTGCCGAACTTATCGCGGTAGCTGAAGTAGTAGGCCAGATCCGGGTCACCCTTTGGAAAGAAGTTATCGAAGTTGTAATCGAAGCGCAAACGGGAGGCGTAGAAAACGCTCAGTGCCGTCAGGATCGCGATGACGGTCAGGACAAGTAAACTGCTGGTTTTGTGGCTCAAGGGATTAAAAAATGATGCTTATCATTTTGGTGATTTGGTAGAACGTGTATATTTACTCACTCAACAACAAAGGGTTGATTTCTGTTTAAACATTCGATAAACCAAGAGATATGAAGAAGATAGTTTTAGCGCTCGCACTGGCAGGATTTGTAAGTGCCGGCGTAGCCTCCCCAGCCCTCGCCTGCGAAGGCGGCAAGTGCAAAGTGGAGCATACGGACAAAGATGGCAAAACGAAGAAAGCCAAAAAAGGCGAAAAAGCAGAGTCCTGCCATATGACAGCTGCCTCTTCTACGGCAAAAGATGATAAAGCCACTGCCGCTGCGCCTATGTCATGCTGCGCCAAAAAAGATGCGCCTAAAGCTGAAGCTGCGAAGGAAACAAAGAACCAGCGCTAGGCTCGTTTGATATTTAGAAAAGGGGGACTTGCTGAGAACTCAGTAAGTCCCCCTTTTCTATTTTGGGTATAGCCCGTGATCGATTCGACGATCATGTCTTTTCGACCATCGGGAGAAATCTGGATCATAAGTATCCTTCTACACTAATCCAGATCTCTCACTAGCGTTCGAGATGACATTTGAATTTACTTCACCAATCCCACCCTGAACTTCCTGCCCTTTATTTTACCCGTAGTTAGCGCCTCCACAATCTCTTGTGCCCGATCGGCAGGTATAGCCACATAGCTGGCTTTGTCCTGCACCTCGATGCGACCGATCTGGTCGGCTTTCAATCCGACGGCGGCAATAAGTGCGCCCACAATATCGCGAGGACTCAGCTTGTCTTTTCTACCGGCGTTGATGTGAAGTGTTGCAAAAGCTTCTGTGGATTCTGGTTCAGATTTCTCAACGTGTGCAGCGAGTTCAGCGGTGTTCAGCCATTCATCCATGCGCACCAGTCCCCAATCGCGCAGTGTCTTTTCGTCACGCGTGGTGGCGAAGGTATAGACCTCACCGCTTCGCCCGGCGCGACCGGTACGTCCGCTTCGGTGCAGGTAGGCGGCTTCGTCGTCGGGCAGTTCGTAGTGGATGATGTTTTTGAGCGCGGCAATATCGAGTCCGCGGGCTGCGAGATCGGTAGCGACCAATACCTGCGTGGTGCCGTTGCGGAAAAGCGTCATGGCCTTGTCGCGGTCCTGCTGCTCCATGCCGCCATGCAAGGAGCGAGCCCCGAAGCCGTGCCTGGCCAGCATAGCCGCCACATCGTCGGAGGCACCGCGGGTATTGCAGAACACCACTGTACCAGCGGGGTTGATGCTTTGCAGGAGGTGGAGCAAAGCCTGCTGCTTATCAGGCTGTGCGACTTTTATACCTGTAAGCCGCACCTGATCAGGTATAGCGTTGGGCGATACCTGCACAAACTGCGGATTTTTAAGCGAATCCGTTATCAGCTGCTTTACTTCATCGGGCATGGTAGCCGAAAAAAGCACCGCTTGTCGCTTCTTAGGTATAGTTTCCAGTATCTGATCAATTTCATCGGCAAAACCCATTTCGAGGAGTTTGTCTGCCTCGTCGAGCACCAGCATGCGCACCTGGCTAAAGTCTACAGTTTGGCGATAAAGGTGATCGGTCAGGCGGCCGGGAGTACCAACGAGCACCTGCGGTGGGAATGCCAGCGATGCCCGTTCCTGCGAAAAAGAGTGTCCGCCGTAAAAAGCGCTGATCTTGAGGTTATCGATCTTCTGGGCTAGCTGCTTTAGTTCGTGGCGCACCTGCACGGCCAGTTCGCGGGTAGGAACCAGCACCAGTGCCTGTACAACCTGCTTGTCTGTATCGATCTGCTGCAAAAGCGGCAAACCGAAAGCTGCTGTTTTTCCACTACCCGTCTCGGCCTGTCCGGCAACATCCTGTCCTTTCAGGAGCGGAGGTATAGCGGCAAGCTGTATAGGAGTAGGAGTGTGAAATTCTAACTCAGCAAGGCGCTCTAACAGCGCAGGGGAGAGTCCCAGTTGATCAAAAGAAACCATAGGAATGCGTACGTGAAGCGCAAAGGTACGGATTCCAATATATCCCATCTCCTATTTTTTCAGTAAGAAGAGTATGGCAAACGATTACAAGCGGATAAGGAAGCTGACGTATTGGTTACTTTTTCTAGTGCTACTGGTCTATGTTCTGGTAGAGGCACGAGAGTTTCTATACCCTTTGGTTATGGCCTTGCTGTTTGCTTACTTGCTATACCCAGTCGTAAAGCGACTGGAAAAATGGGGTGTTCCCCGACTGTTGGCCAACTTTGCAACCATTATTACAGCCATGGCCCTTTTTGCCGGGCTGATGGTGCTACTCTACAAGCAGCTTTCGGTATTCCTGACCGATTTTCCTGAATTGAAAGAAAAGGCCCTGCTCAACATCGATCAGTTGCAGGCACACATTGACCGAAAGTTTGGCGACGACAGTCAGTCGAACGAGCGCTGGCTTCGGTTGCAGGTGAACAATGCGCTTGATCTGAGCGGTTCAGCCATCGCTGAGATATTGCTGGCTACTACTAGTACTATTACCAAATTTGCCTTGATGCCGGTGTATATTTTCCTGATGCTTTACTACCGCAATAAGTTCGAGAACTTTTTGTTTAAAGCACTGCCTTCGCATCGGCACGGCAAAGTCAAAGTGATGATCGATGAGATATCAGATGTAACGAAGCATTATATGGGAGGAGTGGTGATCGTTATCCTGATCCTCTGCGTTATCAACTCGACTGGCCTGCTTATCATCGGCGTGGAATATGCCATTTTGCTGGGCATAGTGTCTGCCTTCATCAACTTCATTCCTTATTTTGGCACGCTGATCGGTGGCGCCATTCCGCTGCTTTATACTTTGGTCGTACAGGGGGATCCGCAGAAAACCCTTGCCGTACTTCTCTTCTTTCTGGCTGTGCAGTTCACTGAGAACAATATTCTGACACCCAATATCACGGGTAGTCGTGTGAACATCAATCCGCTGTTTACGATCCTGAGTATTATTATCGGAGGGATGCTATGGGGGCTACCGGGTATGTTTGTGGCGGTGCCAATTGTAGGTATGTTCAAAATATACTTTGATCACACCCCCGAGCTGCAAGCCTTTTCGTTTTTGCTGGGAACAGATGGCACAGAAGAACATTCGCTTACGATAGACAAAATTCTCCGTTTCCTGCATCTCAGGAAGTAAATACTGACTGCTTTAGTGCTCTTCTTTTATGTTTAAAATAAGTAAAACAAAGAAGGCTTCAGGAGGTTACTTTTGCAAGTACTCCTGTATTAATCTTTGAAAAGATTCAGGCATAATTTATGCTACTGCACATGCAACTCTTTTCAGGTATAGGGCGTCTTCTCTATAGTTCTGTTATCCAACTTCGTTTTAATTTAGCCAAGGTTTGTATACCTCCATCATCACCGGATTTTTTAAACGCCGCATTGCACAGCCTGTGCTCAACCTGCTCCGTCAGGGCATGACGCCGCATAAGCTGGCTGTTACGGTTGCGATTGGTTCGGTGGTGGGTATTCTTCCGGCCCTGGGCGTTACGACAGTGATGGGTACTGCCCTGGCTGCCCGATTCAGGTTAAATATCGCTGCCACAGTGCTTGTAAGTTATCTCGTGCACCCGCTGCAGCTCTTGCTCATTATCCCTTTTATTAAGATGGGTATCTTCATGTTTGGGCTTGACGACCTCAAGCTTACGCTGGATGAAATGATAGCGATGTTCAAAATGGACTGGCTGGCTGCGCTGAATAAACTTTGGATAGCCAACTTAGCGGCTGTTTCGGCCTGGGCTATACTAGCTATACCTGTGGGGGCTTTGCTCTATCTGATGTTGCTTCCCTTACTTAAGCGGGTTATGCCCAAACCTTCCACCACAGTTTTTGAGGTTCCTGAAGTTGTAGAAGCTGTAGCAGAGCATCAAGTCTAGTTATTTGCGGACGAGCGACGGTGGATAGCCAAAGTGTTTTCGGAATGCAGTCGAAAAATGGTTCGCATGACTGTACCCGAGCAGTTCAGCCACTTCTGTCACGTTTTTCTCACCTGAAGCCAGTAATTCCAGCCCATGCACAAGCCTGAGCTCTTGCGCATAAGTAAATACCCCTTTCCCAAACCGCTCCCGAAACACCTTCTTCATCTTGTATTCATTTGTGCCGAATATTTTGGCCAGCTGCTGCAAACTGGCTAACTCCAGATAGTGCTGCTCGAGGTACAGGCGAATCTCTTCCGCCAGGACTGCGTCCTTTGACAATAGTCTGGCTTCTTTCTCTTTCGTGCTGTTCAAGTTCTCGAATTGCAAAGCCAATAGCTCCAGTACCTTTCCCTCCAGATAAAGTTTTTGCATTGCTCCCTCAAAAGGACATTCCAAAATGCCTTTGATCGTCTGCAACATGTGGCTGTTAATGGTGCCATGATGTGCCGATGCCAGGATAGGAGATTGCCGTTCAATGCTGTTAAGCAATAGATCAGAAAGCCGGAATCCTTCTGTGCAAATGCTTTTAAAATAATCCGTTGACAGGCGTACATGTAGGTTATGCAGCAAGGTGCCTGCCGGGAAAAGGTGTGTGCCGGTAGAGTCGCAGGTATAGAGTAAATTATGTTCCATCGGCTTCAGGCGGAGAGGCTGTGGCAAGGTCTCAAAATCTGAGTAGATGCCGCCGCTCAGCATGAAGTTCATGTTAATACCTGCCTCCAGTTGATCTGTCTGCAATTCTAGTTCCTGGTCCAGTTTCCAGCAAAGCTGCGCAATATTGAAATGTTCAAATTGAAGAAACCGCTGAAGGAATTTACCCAGCAGAGGATCATGTGCATATTGAGGTGCAGCAACGGCAGGTGTATGCTGGCTGGCTGCAAGCAGATTTTGGTACAGCAGCAGATCATTTAAATTTCTATCAGTAATCTTTATCCGCATAGTCCGGAAAACTCTAACGACTCTTCAATCATAGCATTATATTCCTTTTTTCGTAGATGTTGCTCCCTATTGCGTAGCTGGCAGTTTGCGTGAGTACAATACTTTTGTAATACGAATATATCCATAATATTTATTGTATTACTATGAAAGAATTATCAAGAGAGTTAAAAAGTACATTGGGAGGCTATGATGTAACCATTATAAAGAGTGCCGCTGATACGGATGGTGCGTATCTGTTAGTTCAGGTGGAGATGCAACCTAAAGGTGGGAACGATTTGCATTACCACACCACTTTTGAGGAGGAGTTTGAAGTACTGGAGGGAACGCTAAGTATTCAGTTGGGTAAGCAGCGTCTCCAACTTCAGCCAGGTGACAAAGCGGTGGCGCCAAAGCATATCCTGCATCGCTTTTATAATGAAGATACCTGCCGGAAATGTGTATTCCTTGTCACAGTGAAGCCTGCCCGACAGTTTGAAGCAACTTTACGCATAGCCTATGGCTTGGTGCAGGATGGACTCACAAGGGCAAATGGTATTCCGAAGAGTTTCTGGCATACAGCACTTTTATTTCATATGGGTGAATCCTATATGGCAGGTTTGCCACACGGATTCCAAATATGGTTAGCAGCCTTGCTGGCCAAAGAAGCCCGTCGACGGGGGAAACACAAAGACCTTGAAAAGTATTATATGCCACAAACTAAAGAGCAGGTAGTGCAGTAGGGAAGGCGGCTGAAGTAACAATCTCAATCGACTATGAGCACAAAAGCCAGCTCCGTAATGAAACTGGCTTTTGTGGTTAAGGTATAGCTAGGATCAGGCTGACTCCAGTATCTGGAACAGTTCGTCTAGTTTAGGCGTGAGGATGATCTCAGTACGGCGGTTTTTCTGACGGGCCTCTTTTGTTTTTGCATTGTCGAGTGGTACGTACAGGCTGCGGCCAGAAGGTGTAACGCGGTCAGGCTGTACACCGGCCTGGGTCAGGATGCGGGTGATTTCAGTGGCACGAAGTACACTCAGGTCCCAGTTGTCCTGCATACCTACAGTACCACGAGCGATCGGCACATCATCGGTGTGTCCTTCCACCACCACGTTCACGTCCTGCTGCTCTTTCAAAACAGCGGCGAGTTTTTTCAGTGCCTCTACACCTTTCGGATCTACCTTGGTAGACCCGGAGTTAAAGAGCAGTTGCTCAGCCAGCGACACGTATACCTTACCATTGCGGATGTTCACAGTCAGGTCTTTGTCATTGAAGCCAAGCAGGGCATTGCTTACTTTAGAGCGCAGGGCATTTACAGCCTTGTCTTTCTCGTCCAGGATGCGCTGCAGTTCGGCCAGTCGCTGCTCACGGGCTTTCAGGTCAGCATTCAGTTTGTCTATCTGTGACTTGTTCATGTTCAGCGTTTCACCCAGTGCCTTACCCTCTTTCAGGGCCTGCTGCAGGCTCTGCTGATACTCTGCCTTTTGGCGTTCCAGTTCGGCACGTTCCTGCTCCAGTTGGGCTTTCTCAGTTTCCAGTGCAGTTTTCTGTTGCTCCAGGGTACTTTTTTGCTGCTCCAGATCTGATTTATCCAGCTCCAGGGCATTTTTGCGGGCCATCAGGTCCTCGTATTTCTTTTTGGAAACAACGCAGGATGAAAGCGAAAGACTTCCGACCAAAAGGAGGGCGGAGACTTTGTAAAGGTTCTTTTTCATGTCAATCAATTAAGGTTGGATGGTGCTTCGGTATTGTTCCTTGATTATTTAGCAGCTTCGGTCTCGATGCGGAACATGCCCTTCGGGTCTGGCATGCGTGCCATTAACTCTGACAGGTAGGTATAGTCTAGCGACATCATGTTCAGGTCACGGCCGCGGTGCAGGTAATCCCAGGCTTCGGCATATTTCTTTTTATGGAAATATACCTGCGAAAGGTTTGCCAGGGCAAATGCGTTATTCTGGTCAGCCTTCAACGAGCGATCAAGAAAGGCCGCTGCCTGCTTCAGGTTTTTCTTCTTTTTGTCGGAAATATACTGTTGCAGATAGACTGATCCCATATCAGACAGCAACAGCGAATTGTTAGGCTGGTACTTGAGCGCACGATCAAACATTCCAATCGCATCGCGTGTATTTCCCCGGCTGTTTTCTACCAGACCGAAAGCCCAGTAAGTATTATAATTATCGGGGTTCAGGAGCCAGGCCAGGTTAAAGCGATAAACGGCCGTATCTAACTGCCCTTCATTCAGGAACTCCCAGCCACGGTCCATAAAGAAATTACTGGCCTCTGTGCGGCTCTCGAAGTTCTTATCGCAACTGGTAAGGAATTTTTCATCGGCCTTCTGCTGGGCATCCGTCTTGGCTACCTGACCAAACATAGGGAGCACTTTCGGGTGCAAAGCAGGTTGTTGCTCCTGCGCAAAGGCCATGGAGGCGCTCAATAAAATAGTGGCCGCAGCCAGGAAAATTCTTTTCATGTGATGGTATCAACTAGGTGAGGTAAATCCTTCTTGGTTTAAAAATACGCCACCTGTCTTGAAATAACAAATGCTGCCCTTTCATTTACTCGTATTTGCCGGCAGGATCCTGCTGCTTTTCCAATAGGGCCGCAATGAAAGTGGCATCTGCCATGGCTTTGTCCTTACTGATACTCTTGTGCAGATAATCCCATGCCTTGCCGTACTCCTGCAGGTAGTAGTGACTGATTGCAAGTTTATAATAGGCGTCTGCCGCGTCAGGGGAGTAACGTACGGCACTTTCCAGCAACTTCCGGCTCTGCATCAGGTCCTCGGGATTGCTTTCTGCATAAAAGCGGCCCAGGTGGCTGGTGGCCAGGTCGGTCAGCAAGCGTGGATTGTGCTGGTCTTTCTCCAGTGCATGGTATAGCACAAAGAGTGCCTTGTCATATACTTTCTGCTGTCCGTAAACGAGACCGTAAGCCCAGTATACCTCGTTGTTAGTGCTATCCATCAGCCAGGCTTTATTCAGTAGCAGACTGGCTGAATCTATTTTTTCTTCATTGAAATTGCGCTTAGCCTGAAACACATAATAGGCCGATGCTGCTTTGCGGTTCTTGAAGCGCTTCGCATCCATTTCCAGAGTTTTCTTCTGCTTCTGCTTATCCTCAGGTGTCAGGGTTCTTTTTGCAGGAATGACATCGGTCAGGGTGAGTGCAGGCTTGGGTGATTGCCTGTTTTCTGTAATGGCATTTTGGGAGGTACAGGCAGCCATTGTGCCTGTTATAAATAGTCCGAAAGCGATCAGGTGGCTTCGCATGCGTAGTAGGGGTTGGTTCTGGCTTCAAACGATACATACCCCGAAATAGTGCCTCTCCAACGGCATCGCTGCTGATATTGGTCTTATTATCCAGTTCGACAGCGGTATAGACCAATTCCATACCTGCACCTGGCCTGTGGAATGTGATTATTCAGGAATAGCTTAAAATATTATACGCAACTTGTCGTATATTTTGCGACAGATTGCGTATATTTGAGAAAAGGAAACGACCATGGGCAAAGCACTTAAAATAAACAGCGGCATCAACTACAGCCTGATCGATGACCGGGATGTTTTCATGCTGATCACGACCGTGCGTGAAGGTATAAAGTACGCCACCTTCCAGAACATTGCTAACAAAATTCCCTTTAGCATAGGGGAGTGGTCTGAGTTCCTGCACTTGTCTGAGCGCACCTTTCAGCGCTACAAAAAAGAACAGCGCAAGTTCGATCCGCTGCACTCCGAGAAAATCCTGGAGATCACCTTAGTGTATAACAAAGGGATGGAAGTATTCGGAGAGAAAGAAGACTTTGATGCCTGGCTGGAAGCCAAAAATGTAGCTTTGGGAGGTATACGCCCGAAAGAACTGCTTGACAGCACATTTGGCATTGGTCTGCTTCGCGATGAACTGACCCGTATTGAGCATGGTGTGCTGGCATGATCGTATACCGCCTCAGCAGAAAACTGTATTGCAATGACTTGTCTGGCAAAGGCGCTGAACTGGCAGGAGGCCGCTGGAACAGCAAAGGTACGGCTGTGCTTTACACCAGTGAATCCATTGCCCTATGTACGGTGGAGATAGCCGTGCATATGCCATTGGGTATTGTACCCAAAAACTACCACCTCGTTACAATTGAACTACCTGACGATGCGCCTTTAGGTGAGGTGCACGAAAAAGATCTTGCCGCTTCCTGGAAATCATTCCCGCACAGCAATGCCACCCAGAAGATAGGAGATCGTTACGTAGCGGACGGTACGAACCTTATTCTAAAGGTACCCTCCGCCACTGTGCAAGGCACCTTTAATTACCTTGTTAACCCACGTCACCCTGATTTCCATAAAGTTCGCATCATCAAAACAGAGCCTTTTGCATTTGACAAGCGCCTTTTTATCAAATAATCAGCTTTTAGTGCAAGTCATAGGTCTTACCCATCTCAGCGATCGTGCAGCTCCAGCCAAGTGTGTCTGTTATTTTTAGCCGAAGTGCCTCCAGCGCCTGGGCTTCCCCGTGGTTGAGGTATACCTGTAAGGGAGCGTCTTTCAGATGGCCAATCCACCAAATCAAGTCGTCCTGGTCGCCGTGCGCTGAAAGGGAGGAGATCTGCTGGATCTCGGCATGCACCGGATAGTAATTACCCTGCATTTTGATTTCAGTGGCCCCGCTCAGTAACAGGCTGCCACGGGTACCTGGTGCCTGGTAACCTACTAATAGTACTGTGTTTTTAGCATCATCCAGCAGTCGCTGCAGGTAGTAAAGCACCCGTCCGCCGGTTACCATACCACTGCCGGCAATGACAATCTTCGGCCCTGGCTTATCGAGTACCCGCAGCGTTTGCTCAAAGTCACGGATTACGTGCACATTGTGCATCATGGTGCGGCACTCGGCATCACTCAGACTGTGCCAATCACGGTGGTGCAGGTATAGCTCCGTCACATCAATCCCCATCGGCGTGTCAAGGTAGATCGGTATAGGCGGTATGCTGCGGTCTTCCCGTAGTGTGTTCAATATAAGCAGCAGTTCCTGTGCCCGCTCCACAGCAAAACTTGGGATTACCAACACACCACCTTTTTCAATGGTATGGTTCACGTATGCCTGCAGCTCATCGTAAGCAGAAGCCTGTTCGTGCAGCCTGTCGCCATAGGTTGATTCCAGCACGAGATAATCCGTCTCCCGGATAAAAGTGGGAGGGTCCATCAGAAGCGGCTGACGTCTACCGATATCACCCGAAAAAACGATTTTGCGTCCTTTGCACTTGAGTTCTATAAAGGCAGAACCCAGTATGTGACCGCTTTTCCGAAAACAGAACTTGAAGTCTTCGTTGATGATCACCCACTCATTGTCGTCGTGTGTTTCGAAGAGCGGCATTGTAATATCTACATCAGCGGAGGTATACAGCGGCTTGGCTGGGGTATGCTTTGAATAGCCTCTGCGGTTGGCTTCGGCAGCGTCCTCTTCCTGTATCCTGGCACTGTCGCGGAGTATTATTTCTGTTACGTCACGGGTGGGAGTAGTGGCATAAATAGGGCCATTATAACCGTTCTTTGTCAGTACAGGCAGATAGCCGCAATGGTCCAGGTGACCGTGTGTCAGAATGATGGCATCCAACTCTTCTACATTCAACTGCAGGTCCTGCCAGTTGAGCAGGCGCAATTGTTTGAGCCCCTGAAACAGACCACAGTCAATTAACACCTGGTGCTTATCTGTTTTGAGCAGCATTTTAGAGCCGGTAACCGTACCTGCGCCGCCCAGGAAGGTCAGTGTAAAAGGAGGGGTTTCGTGTAGCATCTGTTTTGTCTTTGCGATGAGGCAAGGTATACAATCCTTAGCTGCTGAATAATGACAAATGTCTCTTTTTAATAATATATGTATAGCAACTTTACAGGTGTAGATAGACGACTAAACATTAAAATAAAGCTCTTCATCTGTTTGCTACGCATGTTTTAGCGTATCTTCGCCCCATGAAACAGATTCCCGTATTGCTGGTTTGCCTGCTCTGGCATGGACTGGCATTCGCACAAGTAGACACGGTGCAGCGTGTCATCCATGACAGGTATAACAGCCCGGCGCAACAGGAAAAACCTTACGTCATTCTGATCTCGGCCGACGGTTTCAGGTATGATTACGCAGATAAGTTTGACGCTAAATTCCTGAAGGCGAAGCGGTCAGAAGGAGTGGAGGCTGCCTCCATGCTTCCGGCTTTTCCTTCCAAAACTTTCCCAAACCACTATTCTATTGTGACAGGGCTATACCCGGCCAGCCACGGACTGATCAACAATTACTTTTACGACCCGCAGCGCAAGGAGCATTACAGCATGCGCGACCGCAGCAAAGTGGAAGATGGCAGCTGGTATGGAGGTACCCCACTTTGGGTACTGGCCGAACAGCAGCAAATGGTAGCGGCCAGTTTTTTCTGGGTAGGCTCTGAGGCGCCGGTACAAGGTATACTGCCTACGTATCATTACCAGTACAGTGAGGTGATGCCCATTGAGCGCCGCATTCAAACGGTGGTAGACTGGCTCAGTTTGCCAGCTGAGAAGCGTCCGCATCTCATCACGTTTTACCTGCCGGAGGTAGACCATGCCGGGCACCGCTATGGTCCTGATGCGCCACAAACAAAACAGGCTGTTCTGGAACTGGACAAACACATGCAGATGCTGACTGAGGCCGTGGCCAAAACAGGGCTGCCGGTGAATTACGTATTCGTGTCAGACCATGGTATGCTCAAAGTGGATACCCAAAATACGCTGCCTATGCCAGCGGCTATTGATACGGCTAAGTTTTTGGTGTCAGGTGGCGGCATGGTCGTGGAGTTGCATGCCAAGGATAAGAAAGCCGTGAAGCCAACTTACCGGAAGTTGAAGAAAGAGGCAAAGGAGTATCTGGTATATAAGAAATCAAACATGCCAAAACACCTGCACTACGGAGCAAAGGACGACAGGTATGGCCGTGTGGGCGATATCCTGCTGCTGTCCGATGCACCAAAGGTATTTCACTTTTCGTCACGACCGCCTTCACCTGGCCAGCATGGTTATGATGCCACCCAAGTGAAAGAAATGCACGCTACCTTTTATGCCTGGGGGCCCGCTTTTAAGCAAGGCGTTAAAGTAAATACTTTCGAAAACGTGGATGTATACCCGCTTATTTCTGAAATACTGGGTTTGCCATACAAGCATAAAATTGATGGCAGCAGACATTTGGTTGAGAAAGTACTGCAATGAATATAAGTCATGTCAGACTTAAAAAGTAAAGCCTGCTCCAGTTCTCTGGGGCAGGCTTTACTTTAAATATAGCGACTTAATTACCTGCAGGCAGATAAATCTGCAGGCCAAGACTAATGGAAAGACCAGTAGCTGATCCTCCAAAATCTACGTTAGCATTGCTGCGGATCAGGTTAAGCATACCTTCTAGCGCCACGTTTCTTGCTACAAAGTATGCATAGCCACCGCTAACACCATATACGCGGGAAAAAACTGAATCGCCTTCACTATCTTCTTCAGAACTACCAGCTAAACCTACAATGGCTTCACCAAAAAATCTGCCGGTAGGAGAGGCTCCCTCAGGGAAATAGTAGCGTACAAATGGCGTCACACCGTATCGGAACGATTCGCCACCACTGTAGATAGACAAACCTAGCTGCGCCTGAGCACCAATCACTGCATTATCACTGATAAAATAGCCTGCTCTAGGAGTTAAATCCAGGCTGAAGGTTTTGGACTTGAAGTTATGACCAACATTTGCAACACTGGCGCCAACAATCCAATTTCCCTGTTGTATAGCATCACTAGCTACCGGGGCTGATGTTTGAGGCCGGGGAAGGTCTTCAACATCCTGCGCAAAAACATTAGTTGACAAAAAAATAATTAAAGCTGATAGTAAATAAATTCGTTTCATAGTAGTCATGTTTATAGTGTTAAATTGTACTTAATTAACTAGTAGTGTGTTATAAATATAAACGGAGGAGATGGCCTTTTGTTTGTTTGTCAGCTTTTTAGCCATTTTACAGCTGTTTAAAGCGAGATGACACCAACAATAAAATTGTACTAAAGTTCATCTATTCATTAGCGAATGAAGCAATATTTTGAGTGAAGGTGTTTTGGCACAGTGTAGAAACAGCCATGTCAGCTACTGCACAAAGCGGTAGCTGACATGGCTGTTTCTAATAGAAGGAAAATTGCAAGTTTAGATTCGCCTGATATTGCTGATGATCACGCCGCTTTGCGGGTAGGTCGGCATACGGTCAATCTTGTAATGTAAGTTCTGATGGGGCACCTCGTAAGTAATGTGATTCACCAGAAAGCCAAGTGCCTGTTTCATCACCCCAATCGTGATCCATTCGCCGGCGCAGCGATGCCCGAGTTCAAACTCGCCGCCTCCCTGCGGAATAAAATCAAAAGGACTGCCTTGCCAGTTAGCGAAGCGCTCCGGTATAAAAAGCTCAGGCTTTTCCCAAAGTCGGGGATCATGGAGCATACCGTAAACGTCGAGCAGTACCAGCTTTCCTTTTTTGAAATGATGGCCTCCCCAATCAAACTCGTTCCGGACACGGGCACCCAGAAATGGTGCAAAAGGGTAGAATCGTCGTACCTCCTGCACAAACATTTCCCGGAACCGGCCGTCTGGCTGTCGGAGCCGCTCCAAATACTCCGGGTGCTTGTGCAAAGCCAGGGCGGAGAAGGCTACATAATAGGCAATGGCTACAATCGGGCGCAGCAGATTGATCAGTTCAACGGCTGCCATCTTTTTGCTCAGCAGTTTACCGGCTGTGTCGTGGTGCCAGGCTACTGTGAAGAGCGGAGAGTTTTCATCGGGGTGCAGTTTCTCTTTCCGTACCTGCTCTATGATGCTCTCGATCCATTTCTCAGCTCTGCTTCGGGCTTTGCGGCCGCGGTAATGCCGCATATCAGCCGCTCCGAAGGCATCCACCATGGCTGTAAAATCCTGTGCCCGCTGCCGCACTTCAACTGGCTTGAGCGGCACTCCTGCCCAGGCGCAGGCGCCCAGGCACATGATCTCCTGCACGTCCTCAAACAGCACAACTTCCGGCATAGTCACCCACTTGGTGATATAGGCTCGCCAGGCCCTGTCACACTGTGCCAGCAGGTGGTTTATACTTGCCTTCGACATCAGGGACATGAACATAGCTTTGCGATGACGATGTGCGGCATCGTCCATCGTCTGCACGCCGTCTTCGCCTAGCAAGGTTTTCTGTACTGGTTTGGGTATAGCGCCCTTCCGCTGAAACTTGCTTGTATCATAGAAAACCTGAGCAGCCTCCGGCCCATGTATACAGATCACTCCTTCACCCAGGAGCCTGGTCTTAAAGATATCAGTGTTAAACTGCTGCATGCGCTTATGCAGAAAAGGAAAGCCTTCCTGCAATAATTTGATGGAACTGTCGAGCGTCTTCTCTTCCGGAATGTTTGTCATAGCTTTATTTATTTCAGAACATACAATAGTACTAAGGGATACGACGCGACTGCTCACTGGTTCACAAGCAGGCTATGATGAAGCCCAGCTATACCTGTACCTAATCAGCAGCAGACCTTGCGTGATGACGGTAGCTAATTTGCTGATTGGTTCGAATACAAAACTAAAGCATCAGCACGTCGTAGCTAAATAATATAACATTCGTCTAAGTTTAAATTATATAAATATATGCATAGCTACGTCATTCTATATCGTTTCCAGAAAGAAGACTTGAACCGGAATTTTAAGGAGAAAGTGCTGGCAGCCTTTCCGAGGCACCAGGATGTAACCGATGCGGGTTTCGAATACATCGGGGTGGCAGGAGGTGAGGAGCCCGCTGTTGTTGATACGCTCAATGGGATCCTCAACGAAATGGGCATAGGCGACCATGGCTTTTTTGGCCAGAACGACTATGTGGCGCTGTACTTTAGCCGGGACAAGGATGATGATGAAGTGAAGCGGCAATTGCTGATCGGAACGCAGGATATGGTAGACAAAGACGCTGAAACCATGTCGGCGGATGCGCATCGCAATGCGATCCTGAACCTGCTGAAAGTAGATTACGCGAAGGCACAGCCAAATAAATAGGTTTAGCAAAAAAAGAGGGGCAGCCGTAATTTGCGGCTGCCCCTTGTATGTTTTATTGGGTGGTGTAGTCGCTCAGCAGGCCTTCGTAAATCCAGTTGGCAAGGGCCTGTCGGTTATCCGGAATCACAAAGCGACGCTGATCTTTCACATTGCGGATGTTTCCGAGTTCGATAAATACGGTGGGTGGATGGCTGTACTTAATCACATACAGGCTGCTCCGCTGCGTCACATTGCCGGAGTAGTCGCGGTTGGGCTGGTAACGTCTGTACTTGTTCGTGAAAGTCTGGTGGATGTTCTTGGCTAGCAGCTCCCCATCCTTGCTGTTTTCGTGGTGGTAGAAGAACACATCGATGTTCTGGCTTTCACTGCGGCTGTCGACGTGTATGGCCAGCATGCGCTGGTAGGCACCCTTGTGTTTCAGGTATAAGCTGTTTACCGCCTCGGTACGCTGACGCAGTCGCGCACTGTGGTTGAGCGGAATCGGTTTGTTTGGGTAAACCACTTCATTCCGGTCCATTTTCAGAATTCCCTCGTCACGTATTCCGTTCACCGGGTCCTGTACGATCATGTACACGGTAGCGCCATGCTCCATCAGCACACGAGCCAGGCGTATGGTAACGTCGTAGGCATATTCATCTTCTGCGAGATCGTGATTGCCATACTTGCCCACCGCACCCGGGTCAGGACCGCCATGCCCGGAGCTTAGGTAATACACAGCTCCCTGTAGTTTACTTGACTTTACTTCCACTCGCGAATACTTCTCCCCGAACAAAGGCATTTCGAGCACCCGTGCGGCTACCTTGGCAGGGCCGGCAGATACGTCGCTTCGTGTTTTACTGTCCACAGCGGCGACGCGTGTGTTGTCGCTAGCAACAGTAGCATTATCGGCTGAGGCTGCGCCCTCAGGCAAGGTATACTCTTTTCCGGCAATCAAGCCGTTATCCTTGCCAAATCGCTCCTTATTCATTTCCACGAATTTTTGGAGATGTTCGGAAGGGTTTAGACCGTGGCGGCGCAATAAGGTATAGATTCCGTCACCGGGCATCGCTACTACCTGCAGGTTAGAGCTCTGACCGAAAACGGCTAATGATGATAACAATAATAGAAGGGTGATAATAGAAGTACGCAATGCAATCAAATTTATCGGCATGTGTTAAGAATCCGATATTACTAAAAATGTATGAAGTATAAAAGACCCGTTACAAGTTCAACGCATAATATCGGAGGCTCTATATACGGGACTTTGTATTTTTTAATTCACTATTTTTGAGTGATTGCAAAACGCGCACCCGCAAATCTTTATTTCACACGGTAACTCTTAAGTTCATAGCGCCGCATCAACTTGTCCGAATCGGCATAGTACCAGTCTGTTCGGATCATGCCAATTTCAGGAGTTACGTATTCTTTAACCCAGGTCGTGCTTAAAGAAGAAGAGGCTTTCTGGGAGGTCTGCCTTTCGAAACTGAACTCAATTGCCTGGTTCGCATGCGGTGAATCCGGTACAGGTACAAGGCCTGATGTTCTTCTGTGGAAGATCCACAAGGTATAGTTCGGGTACTCGTACCCATAAGCGATGCCAGACATAGCAGGGCTAGGGTAAGTGATGTACTGTTCCCTGGCGTCCTTTCTATAATATACATAGCCATCCTTGTCATTCCGGACAATCGAGCCATTACTTAAAATATACCAGGTGGTTTTATTGATCAGGGTGTCTTTGACCACTTGGCGTCTGAACGAACTTGTTGACAGCACATCGCCATCTGTATTGTAATCTATCAGGTCGTATACCCATTCATTGCCTACCTGCAATGGCATAATGGCTTCAATGGGCTCTATATCTTCTTCTTTCTCACAGGAAAAGAAGCATAGGGATAGGCACAAAAGAGTGATGACTTTGAATAAGGGCTGCTGTTTCATAGAATTATGGGCTTTCTTATAATTGTAAGATGCTAATAATCAGTGAACCGTTGCAAGCTTTGCTAAAAATAATATTATTAAAATCATATGTAATTTCTCTACCACGACTTAATGCCCCTGCGAGGGCTTCGCTGGCCTATCTACAGCTCCTTCGCTTTCCTGCTGACAGAATTTTTATTCTGGATGGTAGCGCAAGCCAAGGGGAAACTTCAGAGAGCAGAACAGACACTGAGATTATCTTTCTACCTCTGTCAGAATTCGCCTTAGGTCCGTGAGAATACTGCCTACATCCCGTTGCATCTCAGGCGATTTAATGTCCTTAAGGTAATCAAGGCAACGGTCCTGCTCCAGGCGAGCCTGTCGCATCAGTTTTTTTAGCTGGACGATGTTTTCTTCCGAAGAATCAATCACACTTTTTCCAAATGCGGGGATGCATTTGGCGGTTGCCTCCATGGCGAGTTGCAACTGCTCCTTGCCTGCAAATGCCGATCGGAAGGGCTTAACTCTCTGCAGATCGGCCAGACTTCTGCGGATACCTCTGATCTGGATGGTAATGCTTTCGAGGTTATTTATGTGAACAGCCAGGCGATTGAGGGCCATACGTTTGTGTGTGAGCAAGAGGTTGTACTTCAGGCTTTGCTCAGCCAGGTCAAGTGTTTTCCGGCTTTCAGCTGCTTCCTTGATAAGCGCATCAACCTCGTTTCGCCCAAACTGTTTGCGCTTGCTGGATGTATCGATCAGTCTGCTTAGGCTTACCAAAGTATCGGCTGACAGGTTGCTATACCTGATCACACTTCGCTCCACATCGGGAATAGCGTTCTGCGGCACGATCAGGGCATTGATGATAACAGCTATACCTGAGCCCAGCACCGTCTCCACTATCCGTTCGAAAGCGTAGCCTTCTTCTGTATGTCCGAAAGCCAGCACCAACAGCGAGCTGATGGCTACCTGCGAAATGATCTGCGGGTTCATGCGCAGGGCCTTGGAAATGCCCATACCCAACAGAATAACCAGAAAAATGGAGATGGCATTAATGCTCAGCCAATGCCCAAGTAACATGCTCAGTAAAACGCCGCCAATAATACCCACTATACGCTGCGTCGCTTTATTCACCGAGTCGAGCACCGTCACCTGCACCGTGATGATAGCGGCAATGGGCGCAAAATAGGGATACTCCGATTGCAGCAGGGTAGAGGCGATGAACCAGGAAAGCGAAGCGGCAAAGGCGGTCTTCACAATCTGCAGGGTCAACCCCAACTTCTCCAGTATATTAATGACTCTGACCATTCCAGTCTATATATGCACCACTAGAATTAAGCTAAACTAGTTATTAATCTGCACGTGACAGCTACTGATGTGCAAGAAGAAGCCATCATCCTATTATTTTGCTGCTTGCTTTTTCCGTTGCGGGAGGCTCAGATTGATGGGAACGTCGTAAGCAACATCCACAGCTCTTCCATTTTGGTAGCCCGGCACCCATTCGGGCATGCGCGAGATGATGCGAACTATCTCCTGGTCCAGGTCCCATCTTACACCTTGTTTCACTTGAATGTTTCCTACCTTACCGCCATTATCCACTACAAAAGTTATAATTATTTTTCCCTCCACTTTGTCACGCAGTGCTGTGACCGGATAGCTGAAGTTTCGGATGATAAATGCAAGCATCTGTCTATCACCTCCGGGGAATACGGGAACGCTTTCAGTATAAGTATAGGCATCGTTGAAGTTGGTAACAGAGACTCTTGCAGGAAAATCAGGGCTGGGCGTTGACACATACGGTTCGTGTAGGCTGTACAAGTCTGCCTCTATACTGAAGCAACCCCTACCATTGGTTGGGGGCTTGATGGACGTGATATAAATGGCATTGGCACCTTTTTCGACCGCCTGTTCTTTTGCCAGTGCCAGTAAATCATGTATATCGCAAGGGGTATTACGGCCTTTTGTGAAATTTATTTCACCCAATTTCTCTCCAGTGGCTGGCAGACTTTCCTGATTGTAAATTATCTCCACCTCATGGAGCGCCGTGGGCAGATTTGCAAGGCTGCCACTTTGTTGTGCCAGCGTCTGATAGCCTGTCAATAGAAAGACAAGACAGATAAGCGGGACCGCGCTTTTCAATTGAACGTGAGAATTTAGGGTGTGAGAATGATATTAAGTATTCTTTGAGTCAGTAGGGGTTACCGCGCACAAATTCCCCGGTACGGACAATACTGGCAGATCTCCAGCTCCTTCGTTTTACGGATCAACTCATTCGGGTCGAGCAGTTCCTGCACGAAGCGGGTGATCAGCTTTTCGGAAGAAGTGATGAAGTCCTCTCCGGTCGCCTGCTCAAATGGGAAGTCGGCAGTCAGTACGCCGGCGTCGAGGTTGCGGAACGAGAGTATACCTGACTTCGGCACAATGCGGGCCGGGTCTATGTGGCTGGCATTGCGGAGCAGTAGCTCAGGTTTTTGTTCCAGGTTACGTTGCAGGATGTACTCGTAAAGCCACAACTGCCGGGCCTTGTCATACTTAGGCGACGTGATAAAATGCAGTTCCACGTCATCCGCCTTCACGCTCACCTGGTTGCGTTCTACTTTGCCTGTCTTATAGTCGATCACGCGGAGTTCTGCGCCTTTCAGGTCGATGCGGTCGGCTTTGCCGGCCACTTTCACAGGTATAAGCTCGTCACCCACCTGCACCTGCAGCGTTGTTTCCAATTGCTCTTCCAGGCGCAGTACGTAGAGCGGCAGTTCGTCGTCAGATTTCAGCAGACTCTCCAGATACTTTTCGAGCACCTGCACGGCCACTTTAAAAAGCAGGAAGTTCATGCCGCGCTCTGGTGTGGCTCCGCGTGTCACTTTCTTGAATTCGGCTTCCACCTTAGCTGGCAGATCTTGGAGCATCTGTTCTACATGCGGCTTCTCAATTGGCTTGCCATTCTGCTCAAAAGGCCGGAAAAAGTCTTCGAGCACCTGGTGCACAATGGTACCAAACTGGTCAGCGCCCAGCTGTTCTTCCACTTCGTCAATTTCCCTGATCCTGGCGATGCGGCTGAAATAGTACTGCAGCGAACAGTTGATGTACATGTTCAGGTGCGATGGGTAGAGGCCACGCTTCAGCTCCTGCCGCAGCTGCTCCAGTGTCTGGGCGTCCTTATGAATAACAATGTCCTCGTCGTACTTTTTCTGGTCGCGCAGCTCCACCGTGGCGGTCAGGTCGCGGAATTTTATCTTGGGATTGCGCAGTGCCAGGTCGTTTTGCAGCTGTAGTATGAAGCGGCTTTTTTCACCGGAACCATAGGTGTCGGACGGCAGTACGTAAAGCAGGTTCACGTTTTTGGCACGCTGCAACAGACGGTAAAAGTTATAG
The DNA here is from genome assembly GCF_058932855.1 of Pontibacter sp. LHS1. Lineage (NCBI taxonomy): Bacteria > Pseudomonadati > Bacteroidota > Cytophagia > Cytophagales > Hymenobacteraceae > Pontibacter > Pontibacter sp. LHS1. Next base: position 89,383 of record NZ_JBZYWF010000010.1, on the reverse strand, counting down.
GCCATGGCGCCTTCGGTTTCGGCGTAGGTAGGCAGACCGAACTGCTTGAGCACATCAAAAGGCATCAGTGACTCGTGCCGTTTCGGAGCGGGCAGGGTGTTCTCGTTCACCGACAGAATGATCAGGTTCTCAAAGTCGAGCGCACGGGTTTCGAGCATACCCATGATCTGCAGATCCGAAATGGGCTCACCACTGAAAGGCAGGCGTTGGCGGGCGATCAACTCATTGAGGAACTTACGGAAACTGCGCACCGATATCTTCTGTTCCCGACAGTCGAAAATGGTGTCAAGGCGCTTGACGATGGTATAGAAAATATAGAGGTATTCGGTCTCGATGGTGCTGGGTTGGTGACTGTACATTTTGTGCAGCAGATCGATCAGCTTGTAAAGCGAGGCAATGATGTCATCGCAGTCACGCCAGGATGTGAACAGCACTTCAAACAACGGCTCGTGCTTGCCCATCTTCAGCAGGTCGTTTGCTGTGATTAGCACGCGGTTATCCTGCACGATCTGGTCCAGCACACGCTGCACAAAACCGTGTAGTTCCTGCTTGTCGGGTTGCTCGTTCAGGTATAGCTCATACCTGCGAATGAAAGGGTGGGAGAGCAGTTTGGTCACCGTGAGGTGGTGGTACTGGTATACCTTGTAGCCCGACTCCTGCAGCTGCGTTACACCAGTCAGGTGCACATCAAAGAGCAGGTCTATCAGGTTGTAGAGCGGCGTGCCTTTGAAACTGAGACCCATGGTCACATTATAGTTCGGCACCTCGTTGGGTATAGAGTGCAGCACAGGGAGCAGGAGCGTCTCGTCGGGCATGACCACCGCCACCTGCGCATGTTTGTCGCGTGTGCGAATCTCTTGTATCAGCTGCCCTGCCAGTTTGCCCTGCATGCTGGCGTTAGCTACCCCGATCACATTAATCTCTTTCTCGTCGGTAAGCAGCAGGTTTTGTTGCCAGCGCCATTCCGGCAGGTTCCAGGTGCTCTTATACCTGCGCAGGAAGCTGCCCGCCCGGTTTGGCGTGCCCTCCTCCATATAAAAGTCGTCGGAGTCGAACAGCACCTCAGCCTTATTGTGCTTGAGCAGCGTGCGGATGATCTTCTCCTCGGAATTCGTAAGGGCATTGAGACCGATAAAAAGGTACTGTGCGCAGTCAGGTGACTTGGCCAACTGCTCAATGTTATCAGATACTTTCTTGAAAGCCATACCTGAATAAGCCTGCTTACGCTCCTCCAGGTGGTCTTTCAGGTTGTGGTAGGTCTTCTCAATGTTGTCCCAGAGGCTGAAGTATTTCCTGACAGCTGGCGTGAGCTCTTTGCCCAGGTGTGCCGGATCCCAGCGCTCCAGTGCTTTGGCTTCGCTTACGTAGTCGAAAAGCTTCCCAGTGTCGACCAGGTTCTGGTCGATGCGGCTAAAGTCGTCGAGCAAGGTGCCACCCCAGGTGATGAACTGGTCAAAGTCAAGGTTGGGATCCTGTTCGCGCATCAGATCATAAAGCTCGAGCTGCAGGTTGATCGGCTCCAGCACATCCACTCCAGACAGTTTGGTGATGAAATCCTCCATACCCGACACCTCAGGTGACCAGATCGGCTCAGGGGCAGCCTGCGCCAGTGCGTTCTTGAAAAAGAAACTTGCACGGCGTGACGGCAGCACGATGCACAGTTCGCTGATGTTCTCTTTGTACTTCTCGTAAACGTATTTAGCCGCTAGCTCAAGAAAGGTCTGCACAGGTTGAGTGAGTTCTGATTGATAATAGTTGATTGTTAAAAGGTTAAGTTGTTTATCGTGCACGACTCGGACAGGTCACGACCAGTCCCTACATGATATACAACTTTCTACTTTCTAAACTTTCTAACTTAAAACGTTTCCCTTTTCATCCATAGGCAGGAAGGGGTTATAGGCGATCTCCCAGAGGTTGTCGTCCGGGTCAGCAACGTAGCTGCTGTAGCCTCCCCAGAATACTTTTTCCGGTTGCTTAAGTACGCGAACACCTTTGCCTGCCAGTTCAGCTACCAGGTCGTCCACCTCTTTTTCGGAGCGCACATTGTAAGCCAGCGAAAAACTTTTAAATCCCTTGCCATCAGCCTCCAGACCGGCATCATCTGCTAGCGACTCTTGCGGGAACAGGGCTAGCTGCAGGCCATTCAGCTGAAAGAAAATGATGCTTTCTGTGCTGCTCCCCAGCGGCTGCCAGCCAAAGATGTTCTGGTAAAACTCCCTTGAGCGCTGCAGGTTCCTGACGCCTAGCGTAATGAGTGTAATTCTCTGTTCCATAAATTCCCTCTTATCTTTTAATATCTCTTTCAAAGCTAAAGCTATACCTTACCTGGCATCTTCATAGGCGGCTTTTAACCAGCCGATCAGTTCTGCGTCGACTTCTTCTGCATTCTGAAGTCGCACACGATGCGAGCACATGGCATTGAAGCTTCCTGACTTTTCCAGCCTACCTTCCGGCTCCCGGTCTTTCAGGTTGATGCCGACGTCCAGCCTGGTTTTGGTGGAAGGCTGGATCAGTGCAAACTGTTTTTTGCTGCGCACGCTTACATAGGCGTTTTTAGGAGCCAGTTCTACGTCATCACCGAACTGCTTCAGCTGGCTAACAAGCGTTTCGTACATGGGCAGGAGCTGCTCTTTCCCTTTGTACTGCTGCTCAACCAGGTCTTCCGGGTTCTCAGCTGAACCGGCATCTGCACCTCTTGCTTTGAGTGCTACCATGTTGGCAAACCCATGGGTAAATCCATGATCGTTTTTCAGATACTTCACAATCTCTCCGTGCTTCTGCAAACCGGTGCTTTGTACGATCTGTATCCATTCTTCTAGTTTCTTACCTGTGTTCTTCTCCAGGTTGACGATCATGGTTTGTGCTGCTTTGTCCATTTGAATAGTTAATGATTATTGGCTGAAGATTTATGATGCGTACTTATTCATTAAACATTGCTCATTATACATTCTCAAAGCGCCAGGCCCATCTGCAGACTCTTGCCGCCGTAGGACCATTCGTACAACTCTTCCGTATCGAAGTAGTAGAGCAGGCATTTTACTTTTTCGTAACCCAGTTGCTTGAAGCGCACAGCATAGTGGTCCAGCTTGTTGCGGTGCTCTTCCTGTGGAGGTGGCAGTTTGAACTCCAGCAGCACTACCTGGTCACCATCAAATACCACCCTGTCAGGTTTGTAAAGGTAGGCGCGGGCATCGAGCAGTTCTTTCTCGTGCTCCACGATCACCTTTTCCGAAAAGTAATGGCTGATCTTTGGGTGATTCACCACTTCGAGCAGGCGCTCTTTCAGGGTGTTCTTTTCCCGGTCGCTGATGATGCCCTGGTATACCATCTGCCGCAGCACATCGTCGAGCTGCGCAGCGGTCAGAATACGGGAGAGGGCATAATGCAGCTTCTTGTTCTGGATGCGCTGCTCGGTTTGCGTCTCGAAGTCGAACACGTTGTTGGCGTGTTGCTTGAGCTGAAGTCGCTGAGCCCAGTCGTTTGTTTGCAGGTAATCCAGGGTATAGGCCGGACCGATCTCACGGCTGCCGCTATCCTGTTTTCGATCCTGGCCAGCGTATACCTGGTAACACAGTTTTCCTGGCTCCCATAGACCCTCCGCCACCAGGTAGCGGTAAAGCAGGTGACTCACATTTTTAGCTGTTCCTTCCAGTGCCTTCTGTGCCTTTCGCTCTTCGAGCAGGTCTTTTCCGTTGCCGATCAGGTATAGCCTGTCTTTGGGGCGGGTAAGGGCCACATACAGCATGTTCAGGTTTTCGATAAAAGTCTTCTCTATCTCAGTATTGTATTGCTCGGCCAGCTCGGTATGCTCCAGGCGTGAACTGATGTTCACAGCCACACTGCGCAGTTTGCCCATCACCTTGTTCTCATCTGACAATCGGCTCCACATCAAAGCTCTTGTCTGTGGTTCCGTGCTCCAATCTGCGAACGGGATGATCACGATCGGGTAGGCGAGGCCTTTGGCTTTGTGGATACTGGTGATCGTGATGGCGTTGCGGTCCTTCGGCGTGTTAATGCTCAGCTTCTCTTTCTGCACATCCCAGTAAGCCAGGAAATTGTTCAGGTTATTGCTGTTCTTGAGGCTATACTCCAGCACCAGGTCCAGGAAGCGGAACAAGTACTCACACTCGTTGTTGTGACCCAGCAGTTTGAAAATGCGTATCAGCTGTTCGGTGAGTTCGTAGATCGACAGGTTGCCTGTTTCGCGCTCCTTTACATCAAAATCGAGTTCACGCAGGTAATCGAAGAAAAGCTGCGGATCCTGTTGGTTAGCGATATGTGCTATCTTTTGAGCTAGTCCCGTAGTGGGCACTTTGCCACTGGTTACAGTATGGATCAGGTATAGCGCTTCGGATTTTGCCAGCGTGTCGTTCGGTCGGTTAAATACCCGGAACATGGCGATGATCACGTTGATCACTTCGGCAAACTGGAGCGAAAGCGAATCCTGCGAAATGATATCGTATTGCTTCTCCTTCAGAAAATTCGCAATCAGTTTACTCTTGGCATTGGTACGGCAGAGTATCGCCATATCCTTCAGGGTATAGCCATCCGCCAGGCCCTGTCGCACGAGCTCGAGCACCATGTTCAGGGTACTGGCATCGTAACTCAGTTCCTGCTCGTGGGTATAGTCTTCGTAGAGCTCTTCAGTGCGGCCACAGTTGCTCAGATCGTATTTGTAGTTCAGGTCGTCGGGGTAGGTGAACATGATCTGTACCTTGCCACCAGTCTTACCTGATGCAGGCGCCTCCTGCACAAACTTATCGTCATAGATCGAAGTGAAGGTGCCATATACCTTATGTTGCTCGCTGAAGAAGGTAAAGAGCTTGTTATTGAACTCGATGATCTCGCGTCGGCTCCGGAAGTTCTGCTGCAGGACATCAGGGGCGAGGTTCTCGCGTACCGATTCGTAGCGCTCCCGGATCATGTGGCCATGGCGCCGGTTTTCGTATAGCAGGTGCGTGTTGTTTTTGTAAAGGTGCAGGATCTGTTCCATTTCACCGCCACGCCAGCGGTAGATCGCCTGCTTGGCATCACCCACCACCATGCTAAAATGACCAGAAGCAAGCGCATTGTCGACAAGCGGCAGCAGGTTGTTCCACTGCAGCACCGAAGTATCCTGAAACTCGTCAATCAGGATGTGATTATACTTCTCACCGAGACGCTCGTAGATAAAAGGCACCGGCTCCTGTAGCACAATGTCGATAATACGCTTGTTGAACTCTGAAATATGCACCGTGTTACGGTCAAGCTTGATCTCCTGCAGGCATTTTTCCAGCTCGTTCAGCACCGACACCTTATATAAGTGCGGTACCACTGCCGAGATCAGGGTGAAGGTGCCCGCATACTGTTCTTTGATGGACTCAATATTATAGTAGAGGTCCGTGAGCAGCTGGCGTATCCCGTCAATTTGATTCTTTGTGGCCGTTGAAGCCTTGCCAGCATACCACTTGTCTTCCTCCACCGTCTGGCGGGCGTAGTTGTTGCCGTATGTCAGATCAGCTTCGCGGTTAAATTTACTGAAATAACCATACAGACCGCGATTGCCCTGGTAAAAGTCAGCAGGGGAGAGGCCCGCCTGCTCAATGGCAAGTAGTGCCTTGCCGGCGTCTTCCTGCAAAGCGTCCAGTATACCTTCCTGCAAGGTTTTGAGCTGATTTCTGATCTCTCTGAAGTCCTCCAAAGTAAGTCCCTGCAGGTCTGTCACCGCTTCGTATACCTGTTCGTTCAGCAGGTTTTTGGCAAAATCAGCCAGGTCGTCGGCCAGGGTGTTCCAGCTGCGACCTTCACGGGCTTTCTCCAGGGCGTACTGCTCGAGCGTTTCCGAGAGCAGGTCGTCTTTTCGGTTGCTAACTTTATCCAGGAGCAGCTGCACGGCGGTACTCACCAGCGTCTGCGAGTCCAGGTCGACTTCAAAATTATAAGGTATGTTAAGCTCCTTCGTAAAAGCCTGCACGATCTTGTTGACGAAGCTGTCGATTGTGCTGACAGAGAAATCGCTGTAATTGTAGAGAATCTGTGTAAACAAGAGCCCGGCACGCTGGCGTAGTTGCTCTTTGTCAAAGTGTTCATCCGGGAAGCGCTTCTGCAATTCCTCTGTGATCTTATCGAGCAGGTCCTCGCTCTTCTGCAGTTCGCCTTCACTCAGATTCGGGTTGTTGAAATTACGCAAGGCCCCCAGGATGCGCTCCTTCATTTCAGCGGCCGCATCGTTTGTAAAAGTGATTGCCAGGATAGACCGGTAATAATCCGGGTCAGAGGTATGCAGCGCCAGCTTCAGGTATTCTTTGGTCAGGGTATAGGTTTTGCCGGAACCTGCTGAGGAAGAGAGTATCTTAAAATTTGGCGACATAGCGGAAGGCTTTTTAAGGGATTCTAAAGATACACCTACGACATGGCTTATGCCAGTGCACAACCTTAAAATTATAGCCTGTTTACAGCAAATGTTTGGAGCTCAGGGTATAAAATACAAAAAGCTCCCCCGCTTGCGCGAAGGAGCCTGTTGCCTTTCTATGTTAGAGTAAAAGGCTATGCGTATACGACCTGGCCTTTCTTTTCTTCTTTTTCTTTGGCAGGGGCATGCTCACCTACGCATACATTGCGCATGATGCGTGCCATGGAGATAGAGTAATCCGTAATAATGCAGTGTTGCTGTTCGGTGCTCATCAGCGCCTTGCCGCCACCCAGCGTTAATTTGTTCAGTTCAATCACTTCATCAAAATTCTGACGCAGCATCTTGAGAGCCTTGAAAGATGGCTCATTGTAATACATTGGTATCACCTGGCATACCGCATAGCTTCCCTTTGCGCGTTCCTTTGCTATCATGCTACACAGGTTAGAAGCATTCATCTTATCAAGATCAGAGATGATCACAAAGAACACCTTTGCCTCACTTTTGTCTGATTTAATAATCGCATTGCTTTGCAGCAGATTGCGTGATACTTTGGCACCCTTCATGAAATCTTCGTCCTTCAGGATCTTGTTATGGATCTTGAAAGCCAGTGCACCTGATGCGATTAGATGAAAGTCCTTGCTTTTAGCTGTGATTTTGGAGAAGTGTAACATAATTAGAAAGGATTAAAGGGTTAAAGATCTAAGGTATTTTTATGATACAGATTATATTCTGCACAGTTATTTCTAAAAGTATTGCTTTCAATTGAATGGGTAAGGTGGTGGCAGTAAAGCCTATGGCAAATCGATCACAAAGGCAATCGAATTTTAATAGGATTAGGTTTAGGCTGTTAAAATTAAACTTGATTTGATCCTGTAATACACTAAACTACGTGCAATATTTTGGATATACCAATGAAAAAATTCTAATAATAGCTAACAGCTTGATTTTAAGGGTGAATGTAATCTATTTACGGGTAAATGAATTAAGTGTTTCTTATTTCAATAATTATTTGGAATATTTTTACGCAAAATAAAAAAGATTTTGAAATAAATATAATCGTTCACCATTTTCTCAGAACAATTTTATAACCAAATAATACACACGCACTTATGTTGACTTATTTGATAATATGTTTGAACGCATGACGATGATGTCATTTATTATGCGTACCTTTGCAGCCGATTTGGGATCAGTCTGATTTAAGTAAAACTGGCTACACCGCCTTTAAAGCAAAACCTGGTTGATTTTTTTTCTTGTCGTACTTCTTTTTCGTAAAGAAGGGTTTATGGACAGGCTGTCTCCAGATGAAGTGTAAAAAGTTATTATTATCAGAATGAACAAAATCAGATTTGACGAGCTTCCGCTTTCGCCGGAAGTCCAGCGTGCTATCGCTGACATGGGCTTCGAAGAAGCATCTCCCATCCAAACAGAAGCAATCCCTGTAGTATTAGAAGGACGCGACATTATTGGCCAGGCCCAGACGGGTACGGGCAAGACGGCCGCCTTCGGTATACCTACCATTGAGAGCATCGACGAGAACGATCGCAGTGTGCAGGCGCTTATCCTGTGCCCGACGCGTGAACTGGCTATTCAGGTAGCAGGAGAGATCCAGAAACTTATTAAGTATAAGCCAGGCATCAGCATCGTGCCTATCTATGGTGGTCAGGCTTATGACCGTCAGCTGCGTGCCCTTAAGCAGGGTGTGCAGATTGTGATCGGTACGCCGGGCCGTGTGATGGACCACATCGAGCGCGGCACCCTTAAATTGGATAAGATCAAAAAGATCATCCTGGATGAAGCCGACGAAATGCTCGACATGGGCTTCCGTGACGATATTGAATTCGTGCTGAGCAAAATGCCGGAAGAGCGCCAGACAATCTTCTTCTCGGCTACTATGTCCAAGCCAATCATGGACCTGACCAAGCGTTACCAGAAAGATCCGGTGATCGTAAAGGTGGTGCATAAGGAACTGACGGTAACCAACATTGACCAGGTATACTTCGAGGTGCGTAACTCTATGAAGCAGGAAGTTCTTTCCCGCATCCTGGACATGCACAATATGAAGTCGGTTATCATCTTCTGCAATACCAAGCGTATGGTAGACGAACTGGTAACTAACCTGCAGGCACGTGGCTATTTCGCTGATGCGCTTCACGGTGACCTGAACCAGAACCAGCGTTCTAACGTGATGGGCAAGTTCCGTAACGGCACACTGGAGATACTGGTAGCAACTGATGTGGCTGCCCGTGGTCTTGACGTAGACAATGTAGAGGCTGTATTCAACTACGACCTGCCGCAGGACGAAGAGTCTTATGTACACCGTATTGGCCGTACAGGGCGTGCCGGTAAGTCAGGCAAGGCTTTCTCTTTCGTGGCAGGCCGTTCTGACATGTACAAGCTGAAAGACATCATGCGATATACCAAAGCGAATGTGCAGCTGCAGCAGGTACCAACTTACGAAGACGTAAACGAGATCCGTACCAACCTGTTCCTTGACAAAGTGCGTGAAGTGCTGGAGAAGGGCAACCTGACCAAGCATGTCAACACCATCGAGAAACTGGTGAACGAAGACTATACCTCCCTTGAAGTGGCAGCCGCTCTGCTCAAAATGAGCCTGAAGGAAGCAAAAACGAAAGAGGCTGGCAAAGAAGCCGAAAAAGGACTTGGTGGACCGAAAGCCGGTTTTGACCGTCTGTTCATCACGATCGGTAAAAAAGACCGTGTACACCCGAAAGACCTGATCGACCTGCTGAGCCAGAACGCCGATATTCCTGCTTCTAAAGTAGGCGACATCGACCTGTATGACAAGTTCAGCTTTGTAGAGGTGCCTAGCGAATATACTGCTGACATCCTTCAGAAAGTTGGCCGCATCGAGGTAGATGGTCGTATGGTGATCGTAGAGAAATCACAGAAGAAAGAAGGCGGTGCCGCCGGTGGTGGCAGAGAAGATTTCGGCTTCAGCGATCGCGGTGCAGACCGTGGTGGTGATCGTGGTGGCAAGCGCTTCGGCGGTGGTGACCGTGGTGGCTTCGGCGGAGATCGTGGAGGCGACAGAGGTGGTCGTCGTGAAGGCGGATACGGAGGCGGTGGAAGCCGTTTCGGTGGACGTGGCGACCGCGACTCTTTCAGAGGCGGTGACCGTCGCAGCAGCGGTGGCGATCGTGGCGGATTCCGCAAAAAAAGATTCTAATTGACCGAACCTGCCTGCGGGTAGTTCGTATAAAAGGATATACAAAGCTTGAAGTGTAAAAAGCTTCAAATTGTTAGAAAAGGCTGACTTGAAACGTCAGCCTTTTTGTTTTCAAAATATTTTTTCTGAATCCGTAACCTTGGCCTTAACCTTCCGTTAAAGAAGGTATCATAAAAAGGTTGGAAGATTATTCTACTGTTTTACGCAGTTAGAACTGATAAGCCTGACATCAGACGGATGTCAGGCTTATTACTTTTATACCTGTCTATTATGCAGCTGAAGCAAAGCGCACAAAAAAAGGAGCCCCAAAAGCTCCTTTCTGTTTTATCTGTCATTTACAAAAGATCAGGCACTGTCACGCAGCGAACGGATGTGGTCATGTGCATTTTTCACGTCGCGGTATTGTTGCTCCACGATCGGCTTCAACTCACCTGGCAAGTTTTTCTCCATGGCTTCTTCATAGGCCTTCACGGCATAGTCTTCACCACGCTCACACTCCTCCAATATACGCTTTCTGTCCTTTGAAGAAAGAGCCGCTTTGATATCGATCCAGGCGCGGTGCAGTGTGCCTTCAATCGAGCTGGACTCGTCGTCTGTCTTACCCATTTTGTGCAGTTGGTCCTGCAGTTCAGTGATCATGCTGTCGCGCTGCACGGCATACTTGCGGAACAGTTCTTTCAGGTCCTGGTCCTCTACGTCTTCGGCAGCAGTTTTATAACCCTTTACACCGTCTTTGCATCTTTCGATGAGATGGTGTACGGTTGAGTAAACTTCTTTATTAATTTCCATAGTGATATTTTTATTAGGTTTTGTATGCTGATGTACTGCATTCCCTAATTTTTTGTTTCCAAAATGGATATATCGCTATGCTAGGATATGGGAGTGGCCATAGCTATACCTGCCAGGTACCCCGTTGTCCAGGCAGCCTGGAAGTTAAAGCCACCGGTTATGCCATCCATATCAAGCACTTCGCCGGCAAAGTGTAGGCCCGGATGGAGACGGCTCTCCATCGTTTTCATATTGATCTGGCTGAGGTCCACACCGCCACAAGTCACAAACTCTTCCTTGAAAGTGGTTTTGCCATCGACCTCCACCGGCATCCGGAGCAATGCCTCTACCAGTTTGTTTGTATTCTTAGCGGGCAGTTCGGCCCACTTTACTTCGTCATTTATACCTGCTATACCTGTCAGCGCTTTCCAGAGTCGCTGCGGAAGCCCGAAGAGGGGATTGGTCGTCACCACTTTTTTGGGGTGTGCCTGTCTGAACTGTTGCAGCTGCTCCCGCAGACTCTCTTCGGTCTGGTCGTGTACCCAGCTCACCAAAGCCGTAAAGCGGTAGTTCATGCCATGGAACAAGCGGGCACCCCAGGCGGATAGCTTCAGCACCGCCGGCCCACTGTAGCCCCAGTGCGTGATCAGCAGCGGTCCTTCATACTCCAGTTTCTGACCAGCGATGCGCACCCTGGCTTGTGGCACGGCTATACCCTGCAGTTCTTTAAGCGGCGAACCCGGCACATTAAACGTGAACAGGGAAGGAACCGGCTCCTGAATGGGATGACCAAGTGCCCGCAGCCAGTCATAGTTCTGACTCTTCGGATTGCCACCTGAGCTAACCAGCACCCGGTCAGCCCGGATTTCCTGCTTATTACTCAGGTATAAGGTATAACCTCCTTTATCAGGCTCAGGCACAATGCGCCCCACGGCTATACCTGTTTTCACTACCACACCAGCCTTAGCAGCTTCGCGCTGCAGGCAGTCAATGATGGTCTGGGAGTTATCAGTCACCGGAAACATGCGACCGTCGGCTTCAGCCTTTAACTTAACGCCCCGGCTCTCAAACCAGGCTACTGTTTCAGTTGCCCCGAAAGACTTGAAAGCTTCCTTCAACTGTTTGGAGCCACGGGGATAATGCTGCGCAAATACGGAAGGTATAAAACAGTGATGTGTCACATTGCAGCGCCCGCCACCCGATACCTTCACCTTCGACAGCAGCTTATTACTCTTTTCCAGGATGGTAACCTGTGCCTCTGGATTGGCCTGTGCACACGCTATTGCCCCAAAGTATCCGGCCGCTCCGCCACCTATGACTATAACTTTTATCAAAATGACTAACTATTGATTGTTTATTGTTGATTGTTTGCACTTTGAGGAATAACAAGTAGTATTGAGCAATCAGCAATTCTCTCACAAAGATACTAAAAGAATGTCATGGGATCCGGGTGGGAGAAGACGTAGGCCAGGTCGTCTTTCAGCTTCTGGCTGCTGATCAGCTTAAAGCTGGTTTCTTCCATGTTTCTGAACCTCGGGGCTTCAAGATCAAGTGCCTTTGCGGCGGCAACATAAAAATCCCTGCGACTGGGGTGCTCGTCGGCACAGGCATTGTATACCTGGCCCCATTTTTCCTCTGCGATGATGCGCTCCAGAATGTTCAGGCAGTCTTCCAGGTGTATCATGTTCACGGGTGCATCACCGTTTGGCAGCTCATGCTTGCCCGCCAGGAAGCGCCCCGGCTGCCGGTCACTGCCCACCAGTCCACCAAATCGAACCACTGTGCATACCCAGTTTTCACTGTTCCGGAACATCCGTTCAGACTGGAGCAGCGTGTTATCCGGGTCAATTTCATCTGTAAAGCTGGTGTCTTCTTCGGTCACGATGCGGTTCAGGTCAGGGTATACAGAAGTAGAGGACACAAAAAGCACCCGATTGACAGGCGATTGCAGCAGGGCTTTACGCAGTGCCGTCATCTGTTGCAGGTAGCTCTCGCCGCCATCTGACCGAAGTTTGGGTGGGATGTTGAGTACCAGCACATCCGCCTGCAGAAAATCTGAAAGGGCCTCCTGGTTTAAGTCCGGGTCGGTCAGATTGATCAGAAAGGGGTTTATACCTGCCTGTTTCAGGACATCCAGCTTCTGCTCAGACGTCGTAGAGCCGTTTACCCGCAGGCCAGCACGTATAAGGGCTTCAGCCAGCGGGAGACCAAGCCAGCCACAGCCCATAATACTTATGTCAACTTTCTTTTGCATCGCCTTAGAGTTTTGGTCTTAACATTCCGTAAGCTCACTTGTTATCGCTTGCGACAAAGGTAAGCCTAAATTTATACTTACATGCAGTACGACGTCCTCCTGATCGGTTCCGGATTTGGTTCACTCACAGCCGCTGCCTTGCTTGCCCACCGTGGGCTGAAAGTAGCCGTGCTGGAACAAGCCAAATACCCCGGTGGCTGCGCTTCATCCTATAAGCGCAAAGGCTACTGGTTCGAGACGGGGGCGACCACACTGGTGGGTTTGGACGAGCACATGCCCCTGCGCCATCTGCTCGACGTGACAGGTATAGAACTCCCGCTATGGCAGCTTGATACCCCCATGCAGGTATACCTGCCGGATGGGCAAACCCTGACCCGCTATGCACAACTTGACGATTGGATAGATGAAGCGGAGCGGGTGTTTGGGCCAGAGGGCCAGCGTCCTTTCTGGGAACACTGCTATCGGGTCAGTCAGCAGGTATGGCGGACTTCGCTGGAGCAACAGTCATTTCCGTTTTCGAACCTGCGGGACCTCTGGCAGGCTGTACGGCATGTGCGGCCACATCAGCTGTCCTTGTTGCCAGGCGCATTCCGGACAATGGAAGACCTGCTGAAAAAGTATGGACTAGACAAGAACAGGCTCTTCGTTGACTTTGTAAACGAGCAACTGCTGATCACCGCGCAAAACCGCCTGGAGCAGGTAAACGAACTTTTCGGCGCAACCGCCCTGTGCTATACCTTGTTTGGCAACTACTATGTGGAAGGGGGTATGATTGGATTGGCTCGTGTGCTTGAGCAGTATCTACACGGCAAGGGCAGCACCATTCTGTACCGGCGTCACGTGAACAAAATTACCCCTAAGTCTGATGGGTATGAAGTCAGCTGCATGGCAGGGACTTACCATGCCCGCTTTGTTATCAGTGGCATTCCGCTGAATGATACTTTTGAGCTGTTTCAGGATGAAAAGGCAAAACAGAAACTGAAGCCCTACCTGCTGCCATCCGAAAAACTGAACGGTGCTTTTACCATGGCCATTGCCCTCCGTCAGGGGCCCGCCATACCTGTGCTGCACCACCAGGTGCATGTGCCGGGAGGTTTGCCGGTTATCGGCAGCAAGAGCTTTTTTGTGAGTTACAGTCACCCGGCAGACAAAATCCGGACCCAGGAGGGGGAGCGGGTCGTGGCGATCAGCACCCATGTGCCCAACCCGGCTGCACTTCGGATCAACGACAAGCGAATGCTGCAGGAAGCGATCATTGCCAGACTGGAAGCCTTGGATTTGCTTGACCGTACAGACATCCTGCACCTGGACTCGGCTACACCGGGAGCGTGGATCTTCTGGACGCAAAGAGCCTACGGCATGGTAGGCGGCTACCCCCAGTACCGCGACATCAAACCCTGGCAAATGAAAGACGCCCGCCTCGACCACAAAGGCGCCTATGTCTGCGGTGACTCTGTCTACCCGGGGCAGGGGATAGTGGGTGTGTGCCTGAGCGGAATCATTGCAGCCAACAAGCTGCTACAGGACCATTACTGAAAATATGTTGTGACTCGTGTTATTAGAGCTACCTAAAAGAATTCCCGGCTGTTCAAGTCGGGGATTCTTCATTTTATGTGGTTTCGACCATGATGGTTTTCAGCCCGGCAATTTCACCGCCCGGTGTACGGCCAAGTATGAACACCAGTTTCTGGTATTCGCCGACACGGTATACCTTGACATCTTGTAAGAGCTCCTGCAGCTTCTTTTCCAGGTTCTGGAAACGCTTGGCCTGTTGCAAGCCTTCTTCGCCTGTTTCCGGCCTGGCATGTGTCATGTTGCGCAGGAAATAGCCAAGCTCCAATTCTTCAAATGGGTAATGCGCGGGCATGCCCGACAGCTTCAGCACCGTCTCTTCGTCCAGCTTTTCGCCTTTGAAGTCTTCCGCCTGGTAGAATTCGAAGGGGGCATCGGTTTCACTCATCATTAGCAGCCCGTCTATCGCTTCCTTCAGTTCTTTTTCAATAGTTTTTAGATCCATAGTATTATATGCTTCAGCAAAAGAATGGTTCTTTTACTCTTATTTTCGCCTTAGGTTCTTATCTTTAGCTAGTCAGCCCTGACATTTATACGTTAGCTTTTTAAAACAAACAAAATAAGACGATGAAGGCAGAACCTATGCTGAAAGAAGGCGCCCTGAAAGGCAAAACCATAGTGATAACCGGAGGCGGCACTGGCCTTGGCCGCTCCATGACAAAATACTTTCTGGAGCTCGGCGCCAACGCCGTGATCTGTAGCCGCAAGCAGGATGTGCTTGACAAGGCCGCCGAAGAACTGATGCAAGAAACCGGCGGACAGGTACTGCCAATCGCCTGTGACGTGCGCAAATACAACGAAATTGAAGCCATGCTCCAGGCTGCGCTCGATAAGTTCGGCAGAGTGGATGTGCTGATCAACAATGCGGCCGGCAACTTCGTGAGTCCAACTGAGCGCCTCAGCCACAAAGCTTTTGATGTGATCACCGACATCGTGCTCAAGGGGAGCTACAATTGTACGCTGGCCTTGGGCAAACATTGGATCGAGCAGAAGCAGGAGGGGACCATCCTCAATATCGTGACCACCTACGCCTGGACCGGCTCTGGCTATGTAGTGCCTTCTGCCTGCGCCAAAGCCGGGGTGCTGGCCATGACACGTTCCCTGGCGTCAGAGTGGGCCAAGTATGGCATTCGTTCTAATGCCATCGCTCCCGGACCTTTCCCAACCGAGGGGGCCTGGACAAGGCTGTTCCCGAAACAACTTGCCGACAAGCTCGATCCGGTGAAACGTATACCTGTTGGCCGCTTTGGCGAACACCAGGAACTGGCCAACCTGGCCGCCTACCTGGTATCAGACTACGCTGCCTTTGTAAACGGCGAAGTGGTGACCATAGACGGAGGAGAGTGGCTGTACGGAGCCGGGGAATTTAACTCCTTTGATCAGATACCGCAGGAAATGTGGGACGCGATGGAGAAGCAAATGAGAGGGAAGGGGTAATTTATTGAGTTAATTGTTATTTACTGATTGCCGGAGGCACGATTGGATAGGGCATAAATCAATCCCGCCTAACTGAGGTTTTTATTTGTCATTTCGACACTTGTGAGAAATCTGAAGTAACAGCCTCCCAAACAAAAAATCCCTGGACTGCTCTGTTAAGACTGGCCCAGGGATTTTTGTTTGATCGCAATACCTTAAATTTTCTGCAGCAAACCTTTAATGGCGTTGACGGTTTCATCAGGCTCTACGCCGAGGCCTTCTGCCTGGTGGATGATCTCACCGTTTTCATTTAGCACCGAGATAATATTGGAGTGAGAGATTTCCCCATCCAGTTCTGTCTTGTATTTCATGTTCAACAGGGCGGCCAGTTCCCGGATATTATCCTGCTCGCTGGTCAGCAGCGTCCAGCGCCTGGTGTCAAGGTTGTTGGATCTGGCGAAGTCCAGGAGGCGTTCCGGTGTATCACGGGCTGGGTCCATAGTCAGGAGCACGATCCCGATGTCTTCCCGCTTGTACTGTTCCAGGCCCATCTCGATGCGCTTCAGGTCCGCGATGATGCGCGGGCAGGCATAGCTGCAATGGGTATAGATCATAGCTACCAGCTGCACTTTCCCTTGCAATTCCTGCAGCTGCAGCTCCTCGCCATTTTGGTTTAGCCACTCGGATTCAAGTTGGTAGAGCGACATATCTGTCAAAGCTGCCGTAGGTATACCGAGTGTGCCGGTACCGTCCGGAAGTTCATTAGCAGCGACTGGTTTGGCACAGCAGCTGTCTTCTTCCTGCGGCACTTCCTGCTGACAGGCCGTGAAGCCAAGAGTGATCAACGTGAACAGGTATAAGGTATAGCGTTTCATAATAATCAGGTTATTTTTTTGCTGTGGTTTGTGCGGGTACGTCCTGCACGCATCTGAAGCCCAGGTTAGCTACGGTGTAGTTGGCTTTCAGGCTGGAGCGGAAGGCGTAGCGCATAAAGGCCACATAATTTTTCACATCACTCGCTCCGGTCGAACCGGCTCCGCAGAACAGCTGCCTGTCCAGGCTGGCGTTTTGTCTGGACTCCCCCACAATCAGGGCAGAATTGAAATCAGAGGTCCATTCCCATACCAGCCCGATCATCCCGTACAGTCCATAATAGTTTTTAAAGGCATCCTGCACAGGTGGCAGGTACCTCGGATTAGGCTGACTGTACCAGTCGAGGCTGCGCTGATAAAAGCTGGGCTCGCTGGAGGCATCTTTTTTCGTTTCGCTGGCCAGTGCGGCAAACTCCCATTCGTTCACGGTAGGCAGGCGCTTGCCCTGGCACTCACAGTAGGCTTTGGCGGCAAACCAAGACACGTTGATCACGGGACTGTCTTTGAGCTTATCGGCAGCAGAGCCCACGCCCAGCGGGCTGGCCCAGTGCTTTAGGTACCCGGCATCTGCAAAAAGCGCTTTTACCTCAGACTTCCGCCATTTAGGGTTTTCGGCTACAAAGGTCTCGTACTGGGCATTGGTTACCGGGTACTTATCCATGATAAAGCCCTGCACCGTCACTGCCTGGTTGTTGCTGCCGTAAAGCGGCACAAAAGTGCCTCCTTTGACATGAACCATGTCGGCAGGAGTGCCCTTTTGTGCTTGTGCTATACTACAGGCTCCGAGCATCAGCAGGACTGTCAGAAGTCGTCGCATGATTGAAAGGTATTAGTAATCAGTGTTTGTACTTGTCTTTGGCCTTCTTCACCTGCTCTGGTGTGATCTCACCACCTTTGTTGCCCCAGTTGTTCATCACAAAGGTCATCACGTTGGCGATCTCCTCATCTGATAGTTTTAGCTTCGGCATGGTGCTGTTGTATACTTCTCCGTTCACTTTGATCTGTCCTTCCAGACCGTGGGCTACCACCCCGATAGAACGATCCACGTCGGCATTCAGGTAATCAGACTTGGCAAGCGGAGGGAAGGCGCCTTTGATGCCCTGGCCTTCTGCCTGGTGACAGGCCTGGCAGTTCTGCGCGTAAAGAGTTTTGCCAAGCTCCATGCGCATCTCCTTGTTAGAGGCAAAAGCCGCTTTCGGTGTATTTGTCTTCGGCATCTCCTGCACAGTAGAGCCCTCTGGCAGATAGATCTTCTGCTCTGTTTGTCCTGAGAAGATGGCCAGGTTATCCGGACCTTCTACTTTCAGCATACCCAGCGCACCTTTATTGAAGGTTCTGAAGATAGAGTGGTCAACGAGCACATAATTGCCCGGTACGTCTACCTTAAACTCTGTGATGGCGGAGCCACCGGCAGGTACAAGCGTGGTTTGCACGTTCTTGTTCAGGTTGGTGCCACCTTCAGGGTATACCGTGTCGAATATCTCACCGATCACATGGAAAGAAGAAACCAGGTTAGGACCGCCGTTACCCACGAAGAGACGCACTTTGTCACCCACTTTGGCAGTGATAGCATTGTCACCGGTCATAGAGCCTACAGAGCCGTTAAACACCACGTAAGAAGGTTTCTCGTCCAGGGCCTTCTCCATATCAAATGGCTGCAGACCAGGCGCTCCGAAGGCTCCTTTGGTGTAGAAGTCACCCTGCATCACGTAGTACTCCTTGTCAACCGGCTCCATACCTTCTTCAGGCTCCACCATGATCAGACCATACATACCGTTGGCGATATGCATACCTACCGGTGCCGTAGCGCAGTGGTACACGTAAAGACCTGGGTTCAGGGCTTTGAAATTGAAGACCGTTTCCTGTCCGGGAGCTGTGAAAGTAGCGGCTGCACCACCACCTGGGCCGGTCACGGCGTGCAGGTCTATGTTGTGGGGGTTCTTACTGTCGGGGTGGTTCATGAGGTGAAACTCCACCTCATCGTTCTGGCGAACGCGGATAAATTTACCTGGTACCGAACCACCAAATGTCCAGAAGGTATAGTCTACGCCATCGGCTAGCTTCTTCACTACTTCTGTTACCTCCAGGCGCACCACCACTTTGGCCGGGTGCTTACGGGTAATAGGAGCCGGCACAAGCGGGGCATCCGTGAGCTCCGCTTCGATCACGGGCATCTCAGCAGGAGCAGCCGTTTCATTCAAGGAGTTGAGTATCTCGGCATTTGTGGTCTTGGTGCCACAGGAAGAGGCGATGCCGAGGCAGAAAATGGCCACCATGGCCAGCCGTATTGCTTTTGGTAAATGTGACCGTTTCATAAGAATTGCTGTTAGAGTGTCTTTATGATTACAAAAGAACACCCCAAACTCTTCTATTCTTATGACAGTGGTCAGTCGCAGAAGTGACTTATATCATCTCAGTATAGAGTTATTGAAATATGTTATAACACCTTTCTTTAGTAACTGCCATTTAATGGATTCACTTCCATTCCGTATGGAAATACTCCCCGGCAGGTTTGTCCTTGCGCTGGTAGGTATGCGCCCCAAAATAGTCCCGCTGTGCCTGTATCAGGTTGGCCGCTGAGTCCGCTGTGCTATACCCCAGGAAGTAGTTCAGGGCAGCGGAGAGTACCGGCAGCGGTATACCGTACTGCAGACCAAGCGCTACCACTGAGGCGAAGCCCTGCCGTGCACGTCGGATGCGATCGACAATAGGAGGGGCCAGGAGCAGACGCTGTTCCTGTTGGTAAGTCTCCACCAGTTCCTCCATCAGTTCGGAGCGAATGATGCACCCATTGGTCCAGATGCGGGCTATTTCGCTGAAGTTGAGTTCCCAATTCAACTGCTCTGACACTTCACGCATCAGGTTAAAGCCGATCTCGTGATTGATGATGCGGGTTGCCTGATACGCTTGTTTCAGACTGGAAACAAAGCTTTTTTCATCGATTGTGACATTCGGGTTTTGTTTCTGGTAATGTGCAGCCGCTTTTACTCTTTCATTTTTCATGGCGGATAGAGCCCGGGCCATCACGGCGGCAGAGAGAGTGTCGTAGGGCACGCCGAACTCCAGGGCCACAGCGGCTGACCAGCCCCCGGTGCCTTTCTGCTCTGCCTGGTCCAGTATCTTGTCGAGTAGCAGTTCGTCGCCTTCTTTCTTTTGCAGAATGTCAATGGTGATCTCCAGCAGGTAACTGCCCAGTCCGCTCTGCTGCCATTCCGATAATATGGCGGCAATATCAGCGGGTGCTATACCTAGCATATGGCGCAAAAGTGAATAAACCTCTGCCAGCGCCTGCATCTCGGCATACTCTATGCCGTTGTGCACCATCTTCACAAAGTGCCCCGCTCCGTCAGGGCCAATGTAGGTGGTGCATGGTTTGCCATTGCGATCCCTGGCCGCAATCAACTCCAGGTACCTGGCCACCTGTTCGTAACCTTCGCGCGGACCACCGGGCATGATAGAGGGTCCCTTGCGGGCGCCTTCCTCACCACCCGATATGCCGGTACCCACAAAGTGCAGCCCCTTCTCAGTGAGCAGTGCAGTTCTCCTTTCCGTATCCTTATAATAGGAGTTGCCGCCGTCTACCACCACATCACCGGGCTCGAGCAGTGGGATGAGTGCTTCCAGCTGCGCGTCAATAGCGCCTGCATAGATCATCAGCAGTACTTTGCGCGGTTTCTCCAGTGACTGCACAAACTCTTCCAGCTGATCAAAGCCCTTGATATTGGTGAAAGAAGGATTCTCGGCAATCACCTGCTCGGCTATACCTTCTTCTTTACCCGGCAGGTGGCGGTTGTACATCGCGACGCGCACGCCATGACCTGCCAGATTTAGCGCCAGGCTTTTGCCCATCACGCCAAGCCCAATCACACCAAATTCTGAATGTGGGTTCATATGTTCTAGTTTAGAGATTACTTCCTGAACGATCTGCTCAGGACTTAAGGAAACATCAACGTGTATACCGTAGGCCGGCTTCTCCAGCGCTTGCAGCTGCGACTCCAGCATGACCGGGGGCATGAAATGCGCATGCCTTGCCTGCAGCCGCTTCAGGATTGTTTCGCGGGAGCCATCCAGGTAAATCCAGCTGATGTCCGGAACAGTTTGCAGCGTCTTCCGGTATTCTTCTTTCAGGGCGGAGCAGGCCAGCACGGCACCTCCATTCGCTTCCCATGCGGGCATCAGGCTCGCTAACTCCACAAGCCAGGGTGCCCGGTCGCCATCGCTCAGGGGTATACCTTGCCGCATTTTGTCAACACTTTGCCGGGGGTGGTAATCATCCGCATCATAAAAAGGGAGCCGGAGCCTGGCAGCAAGTTTCTGCCCGACCGTGGTCTTGCCACTTCCCGAAATTCCCATCACGATGTATATCATATTTGCTGGTTTTAAAGGTGCGCTGCCCGGTGCTGTCAGAACTTCTATACACTGTTGGGTTTTGTACGGAATTAGAGAGAGTAGTTTGCAAATATCCGGTTGCTTATAACATTAAAGTGATTGCCAGGGTAAACACCCTCTATGAATGTCTTCGTCACCGGGGCGACGGGCTACATTGGCCACAGCCTGGTAAAAGAATTGGTTTCCCGAAAGTATGAAGTTTCTGCTTTGGTCCGGTCCAAAGAAAAGGCGGCTGACCTGGCATCAATTGGCGTACAATTATATGTAGGCGACTTGCAGGATGTGGAGGTCATCGAGCAGGCTATGGCAGGTGCAGATGCCGTCTTTCACCTGGCGGCCTATGCTAAACTCTGGCCCGACGACGAGCGCATTTACCGGCAGGTAAATGTGGAGGGAACAGATCATGTGCTGGCAACTGCACACAAACAGCAGGTAAAGAAAGTGGTATTTACATCAACAGCCAGTGTGTTCGGTCCTTCGGAGTCGACAGGAAAACCGGTTGATGAAACTACCCGGCGAAGCAAGCCTTTCACGAACTGGTATGAAAGCACGAAGGCAGAAGCGGAACAGCTGGCCCTGGCATACACGTCCAAAGGGCTTCAAGTGGTGGTCGTGAACCCCACACGGGTATATGGACCAGGGCCTGAGACGGAGAGTAACGGCATCGCTGTGCTGATGCGGCTATACCTGGCGGGCAAGTGGCGCTTTATACCTGGTGACGGCAGCAGTGTCGGCAACTACTGTTTTATTGATGATGTTGTGCGGGGACATATCCTGGCCATGGAGCAGGGCAGGAGCGGGGAGCGCTACCTGCTGGGTGGGGAGGACGCTACGTACGTACAACTTTTCGATCTCATAAAACAGGTAACAGGTATAAACAAGCGGCTCATAAAGATACCCTCGGGTTTATTGCTTTTGGCGAGCAAAGGTATGGAGACCTGGGCCAGATTGACAGGCACAAAGCCCCTGATCACACCCGACTGGGCAAAGAAGTATCTGCTCAACTGGAGCGTGTCGAGCCGGAAAGCTGATAAAGAATTGGGCTATACCATTACACCACTAAAAGAAGGACTATCCAGAACACTACAAGCACTCTAACAGAAATGAAACTTGAAAAGACTTATACCTTAATTACCGGTGCCAGCGCAGGCATCGGACTGGCCATGGCGACGGAATGTGCCCGGCGCGGTCAGCACATGATCCTGGTTGCCCTGCAGGATTCGGGGCTCGTGGAAGCCGCCGCCAACTTGCGGGAGCAGTTCGGGGTGGAGGTTAAAACCATCGAACTGAACCTGATCGCCCCGAACGCCATTCAATACCTCTATGACTGGTGCCACGGGCAGGGTCTCCGCATCAATGTGCTGATCAACAATGCTGGAGTAGGCAACTACAGCTATTTCCAGGAGTCTTCGCTGGAGGACTACCAGCAGATGATACAGCTCAATGTTGGGGCCGTGGTGTCGCTGACGCACCTGTTTATACCTAAACTCAGAGAGCACGAAATGGCTTACATCTTAAACGTTGGCAGTTTTGCTTCGCTTATGCCGCTTCCTTACAAGAGCGTCTATGCAGCTACCAAAAGCTTTGTCCTCACCTTTTCGCGCTCGCTGCAAATGGAGCTGAAGCCTTACAATATTTATGTAAGCTGTCTCTGCCCCGGACCTACCAGCACCAAAACCATGCGCAAGCGCAATCAGCACATCAAGAAGGGCAAGGGTATCCTGACTAAAACACCCGAGGAAGTAGCGCGACGGGCGATCGATGGTATGTACAGGAAAGAGGGCTTGATTATACCTGGCTGGAAAAACAGGTTTATGATCCGGCTGGGTCGCATCCTGCCGTTTTCAGTCAAGAGCTACATTCTGAAAAGGATCTTCAGGCAAGGGGTGGAAGAGGATTTAGTAGACGCTACACCGCCTGCCACCCAGCCCAGTAAGAAAGGAAGTGTGACACTGTAGACGGCCTCTCACAATACTGGTAGACTTATTGCCCTATATCAATCAGGAGCCATACCATAGGGGTCAGACACCTTCTGGTGGGGCGCAGAAAGTAGGGTAGAGGTTGTTTTCATAAAGAGGGTGGGGTCGGTAAGGTAAGAGAGGAGCGGATTCGTCATAACCTGCCAATGAATGTTTTACTCTGCTTTTAAAACATTTACAGGTTCAACATGCGCTGCTCGAATGGTTTGGGATAGGACAGTCAGTAGCCCGACAATGGCAACCAAACCAAAACCTATGCTCACATTTGTAAAACTTAAATCAACAAGTCTACTGCCTAAATCTTGTCTAATTAAATCTCCGCCAAACAAGCCTGCCGGAACACCAATAAGTCCGGAAATCAGGATAAGAATGCCAAAATTACGGGTAACTGCCCACACCAGTTCTTTGTTGCTTGCGCCCAATACTTTTCTTATACCCAATTCTTTAGTGCGTGTTTCTACGGAGTAACTGGCTATGCCTAAAATGCCCAAGCCAGCGATTATCATGACAATAAGGGCTAAGCCTCCAATAGAACCTAATCTATCTCCAATTCTTAGATAACCATCTTTTAAATTCTGAAGATTTGCTGTTTTTTCAGGAAAATGGTTTTCCCATATGGATTGAATAGCTTTTGTTGCTTCCAATTCTGTATTTGGATTTATCTTTATGGTCAAGGTGGCTATTTCATTTGGCAAATACCTATATAGTAGAGGAGCTGTTTCGCCAATAATTTCATTGGGCATGATGCCAATGACTTGTACATAGGCAGAGTCCAGTAAGAGCGTTTGCCCTACTAAAGTCTCCGATTTAGGTTCCAGTAATTTTGCCGCAGCTTCATTCACCAACACATACTGCTCAGTATTTTGGGGTATATCTTTAGGGAAATTTTGTCCCGATTTTAAGCTGATGCCTTCTGTTTCAATTGTTTTTGGGTCAATACTTACGTAATACATTTCCAAAATTTTATCATTTAATGTTACAGAAGATTTGCCCTTTTTCATCGGCTTATAGTACCAGTTTGTCGCCAAAGTCGTTTCTACCTGGCTTAACTGGCTTATTTCGTTTTGCAGGTTTCCATATTTTTCACCTTTCAAATCAAGTGTCAGGACATTAGGCGACACGGTTGAGTTTATGATTGCATGATTTTTTATTTCATAATCGGCTACTATGACAACCACTATCATCAGCATAATGGTCACTGAAAATTGTACGACAATCAAAGCTTTGTAAACAGCAATACTCCGGAACAACTTAACATTCTTCATTTTACGCAAAACCTGTATAGGCTGAAACGCTGACAACAGCCATGACGGAAGTGCCCCAGCGACTAAGCCTGTGATAACTGCGTAGGTCAACAAGCCTAAAATTAAGGTTGTGTCATAGGAAAACGCCGTATCCATTTCGGGTATATAGTGCGTTAAAATTTCAACGCACGGCATTGTAAACAACAAAGCAAACAGGGCAACAAGGGTAGATTCCATTAAGAACTGACCGATAATTTGTCCTCTTGTGGCGCCTAGCGTTTTGCGAATTCCTACTTCCCGCGCTCGAGAGAAGGCACGCGCCAATGTCAAACTGATGTAGTTGAAAGCAGATAAAAGAGTTAAGGCTAGAATTAAAAACAGCTGTATTTTTATGCCCGTCCAATCGGTGCCCGCATTGGAGTCATTCTTAATGTCAATGTTTCGAGGAGTAATAGCCTCTATGGGTTGTGCCAGAAATTGAAGATGGCTCTTATCCAATTGCCGACTATAGTTTTGGAGCGCTGTATTGAGCTGTGGTAAATTATCTTCTGATTTTAAACGTGCGTAAATTGCTGAACTCTTGAAGTCTCCCCAATTTTGTGAACTAGTAGTGATGGCTCCTTTTTTTTCAAGCATTTCGACAGCATTGATAGAAAGCATTGCCTCAATGGGTAGATGTGTTTCTAAAGGTGGGTCTTGGATAATTCCTCCAACAGTATAAGAACCTAACTTTTCAAATTGAACAGTTTGCCCTAAAGCATTGGCGTTGCCAAATATCTTTTCTGCTGTTTTTTCAGTTAAAAAAAGGGAAGTGGGATTATTGGCAAGGCTTTGTGCATTGCCTGACAGCAGTTTAAAGCCAAAAACATCAAAAAAAGAGGGCTCTGAAAATTTTATGTCAATAGGCACATCACCTCCGTCGGTTTGCAAGTTATGTTTTCCTGCCAGACGCACTTTCACCGTTTTTTCAACAAAGGAGGTACTTTCCAATTGAGGCGCCAACGGCAAAGGAGCTGTTGCCCATTTGGTTTGTTCCACTTCATTTGTTTCTTGCGTGAGTATCCGAACTATCTGATTTAATTCTGGATGGAAATGGTCTGTATCGTAAGTGGCTTTCAGGCCTGTAAAAAGAACAACACCAACCGCCATACTCAGTGACAAGCTCAGTACATTGACTAATGAAAAAAGTTTGTTTTTCCAGAGTATCCGTATCGCGATTTTTAGATTGTTCTTTATCATGACTTAAAGTCTTGATTTTTAATGAAAAATAGGCCAATTACTGAAGGGGGATCCCTGTAAACTCCATTGCCAAAGTTAGTGCCAAAATACAACTGCTTGATCTTCATTATTTTGCATAACTGTTTGTTTAAATTTCAGGTAACTTTTTATCAAATCTTGTTCGATTTCGGACACTTAACTGTATCAATTTGATACAGTTAAGTGTCCGAAATATTTGGCACCCAAATGAGACTGCGGCACTTAATTTATCTCAGTAAGCGTTTGCCGCGGAGAAGCTTATCGGTAGGATTGTCAAAGGGTGTTAGTTTTCTGGGAACATTTGTCGGGTTACAAGGAAGGGAATTGTTGGTAACTACCTCGAAAGCGTGAACATACGGTTATTGGTACTATGTGCGAAGGGGGAATTCGCCTTTTTTGGCATCTTTATCCATCCTTTACGACCGTCTATCACCTCTTGCATCGTCTAATATTTTCTTCAGCTAATATACACTAATTCTACAGACAGATGTATATATCCTTGCTGTACTGGAAGGAGAGCTGAATGAGCGTCCTGCCCTCGTGCTCCAACTGGCTGGCTTCGACTTCCGCCACTTCACCCAACTTTACGGCACCCGCCAGGACAACACCTACCACTTCTGCTACGACTATGGCTACCTGCTGCTCGAGGACGAGAAGGTGCTGGTCATGAACTGGTAGCCTTACATGGAGCAAAGCAAGGTATAGTTCAACCTACACTCAGGTATAGCCAAATAAAAAGCCCCGCCTGATTAACCAGACGGGGCTTTGAAAAAGGAGAGAGTGCTTGCTTAGTTCACTACCTCAGCAGCTTCTTTTTCTTTCTTTCTAGCTGCTTTTCTAGCAGCTTTCTCGGCTTTGCGCTGCTCCCTTTTAGAGAGTTGCGGAGCCTCTGCCGGTGTTTCCGTTTTGCGACGGGCATCTACCTGTGGCAAACCGGATGTGTTGTCGTTTACCAGCGTCATCTCCTTCACCAGGTGACCGGCACCGGCAAATTTGTCTACAATAAACAGCATGTAGCGTACATCCACCGATATGTTGCGTACCTGGTCCGGGTTGTAGGTCAGGTCGCTCATAGTGCCTTCCCAGTTGCGGTCGAAGTTCGTGCCGATCAGCTGTCCGTTGGCATTAATCACCGGCGAGCCGGAGTTACCACCTGTTGTGTGGTTAGAGGCGATAAAGGCAACCGGCAGTTGGCCGTTTACACCATAAGGGCCGTAGTCTTTCTTGTCGTACAGTTCCTGCAGTCGTGCAGGTATAGCGTAGTCTTCAGCTGCACCGGAGGCCGCTTTTTCGATGATACCTTCCAGGGTAGTGAAGTACTTATACTTCACGCCGTCCACTGGCTCGTAAGGCTCTACTTTGCCATAGGCTACCCGCAGTGTAGAGTTGGCGTCCGGGTAGAACTTTCGGTCCTGCTGCATGGCTCGCAAGCCGGTCATATAAGTTCTGTAAAGTAGGTTCAGGTTGTCGTTTACCTTGGTGTAGGTCGGCAGCACGTTGGTACGGTAATAGTCATTGATGCTGCTGGCCAGTTGGAAGCCCGGATCGTTCTTCAACGGATTGGCTTTGCCCGCTCTGATATCAGCAATCGCTTTGCGAACACCAGCTTCTGAAGTGAAGAGCGACTTACTGTATACCTCATCGGCATATTTGCTGAAGTCTCCTTTATACTTCTGGCGTACCACCGCAAAGGCAGAAGGATGCAGTTTCTGATCCAGATTCTCGTAGTACATACTCAGCAGAGCGGCAAATACCTTCTTGTCGGTAGGGGCGTTGTAGTTCTTAAAGTAGCCCGCTGCACCTTTCTCCAGACGGTCGAGCTGCGCATTGATCTCCTGCTGCGGCGCCTTGGCTTCGATCAGCTCGTTCAGCTTAATGAAGTCATTGGCATAGCGCACCAGCTCCACACCCCAGGCAGCTTCCATGATGTAGTCGCGGGCGATCGTGATGCCCTCCAGCTGCTTGTAGTTCTTTTCAAATTCTGCGATCAGGTTGCCATACGTCTGCTTGCGGCTGGCATCAGCATTGGCCCAGGCCGTGAACTGCTTCTCGAGCTCCTGCTTGCGGGCAATGGTGTTGGCCTTGCGCAGACCACGGTTCTCACCAATCCATTTTTTCCAGGCATTGGCTACGCTGGCATATTTGGCGGCATACTGTATACGCACGGCGTCCGAGGCTTTCATGTCTTTGTCCAGCACGGCCAGCTTCGTTTCGCGGATCTTGATCTTGTGCGGGTTAGAAGTTTCGTAGATCTCCTCGATAGCATGGGAAGTCAGGTACTCGTTCGTACGACCCGGGAAACCAAACACCATCGTGAAGTCATTCTCCTGCACACCGCTCAGCGAAATAGGCAGGTGGTGCTTTGGCTTGTAAGGCTTGTTGTTTGGAGAATACTCGGCTGGATTGTTATTTTCGTCAGCGTAAATGCGGAAGATGGCAAAGTCGCCTGTATGGCGTGGCCACATCCAGTTGTCGGTGTCGCCACCAAACTTACCGATAGACGATGGGGGAGCACCTACCAGGCGGATGTCACGGAAGGTCTCGGTCACATACATGTAGTACTCGTTGCCATAGAAGAACGGACGGATGATGGCATCGTAGTGTGTGCCGGCAATGGCCTGCTGGCGCACCTTGGCAATATTTTGTTGCACCATTTTCTCGCGTTCAGCCTCTGTTACGTTGGCCGGTATACCAGCCAGAATCTGCTGCGTCACGTCTTCCATACGCACGATAAAGGTGGCAAACAGACCCGGGTTCGGAAGCTCCTGCTCACGGTTCATGGCCCAGAAGCCTTCGGTCAGGTAGTCTTTTTCTACGGAGCTGTGGCTCTGAATCTGGCCGTAGCCGCAGTGGTGGTTGGTCAACAGAAGTCCCTCAGAAGAGATCATCTCCCCGGTACAAAAGCCACCAAACGATACAATGGCATCTTTTAGGCTCGACTGGTTGATGCTGTAAATGTCTTCGGCAGAGAGCTTCATGCCCTTTTTCTGCATTTCTGCTTCGTTGAGCTGCTTGAGGAGCATAGGCAGCCACATGCCTTCATCAGGCTTGGCCGTGCTTATACCCAAACTCAGACAGGCTGCAGCAAAAAATGCTATAATGCGCTTACTGATCATGGTTTTTTATAAGAGTTGGTTTTGAACCCCCAAGATAAGGAAGAAATATGAGTTTAGGAGTTTGGGAGTTGGAGAGTTGGGAGTTCGTGAGGGAAACTGATAGGGACAGGTGGCGACCCAATATCTTTTACGTGAGAATTTTAGTGTCATTTCGAACAAGCCTGAGACGTGAGTAGTAGGGGCGAGCGTAGCTCAGAGAAATCTGGATTAGTACGAATACACTGAAATAACCCAGATCTTTCTATTATGCCGAGATGACAATGCAGGTTATTCAAATACCTGTGCACGATTCGGACAGGTCGCGACCTGTCCCTACAGCATTACAGCTTTCAAATCCTCAACTCCCAAACTCTTAAACTTTAAAGCGTTCCCATCGTCGGCTCAAAATTCCTGTTGCTTTCCCAGGTTTTGAAATTGGTGATCTCTTTCTGAAACGAATCGATGAACCAGGCCATCAGGCTGATGTCGTCGAGGAAACCGATCACAGGTATAAAGTCGGGAATCACGTCGAGTGGCGTGACGAGGTATAGCAGCACGGCCACACCTGCGAGCAGCGACTTGTTTGAAACCTTCCGGTATGAGCCGTTGATGTAGGCTTTCACCAGTCGGATGAATGTCTGCATCACTTCCTTCACCTGATCAAAGCCGCTTTTATTGCTCTCCACATCCACCAGCTTGCCATAGGCCGTGGTGAGCAGCATGCCCAGCTTCACCGGCTTCGACACCAGTGCACCGGCCTTTCCCATAAAACCCTTGAAAATAGTGTGCTGCGATAGTTTTAGTCCTTTATTAATAAGATCCTGAATCATGTTTATGTCATTTGTTTGGCACTTATACGGCATCAGGCAGCTAATTGGTATAAACAGTGGCAACAGGCAAAACAGGGCAACTTTCTGAAGAAAAAATATTCTTGTCAACTTGCTTGTCAGTCTTGTTTTTTCTCCTTTAAATTGGTGTACCTTTAGCATCAAATTATCCCATACACCTACAGGCATGTCGCATTGTATATGAAAGCGCCACTTATCGTGCTGGTGTCGTTGCTGGTAGCTTCGGCCGCAGTTTATTTCGGTTCTTTTCTGCTTCCTGACTCCTACGAGGTCAGACGTACCATTGTGGTCAATGCCAGGCCAGAGCAGGTCTTTCCATACCTGAACAACCCAACAGAATGGGAAAAGTGGAATGCCTGGAACAAAGCCTATGACCCCACCATGATTCGCCTTTATGGTGGCCCCCTCACCGGCAAAGGGGCTTACCAGGAGTGGAACGGCGACAAAGTAGGTATGGTGAAAGTACACTTTACAGACAGCACACCACCATCCGAGCTTTACTACAAACAACTCACGAAAGGAGAGGAGTTTGAGACCATCGGCATCTTCAGCCTTGAGCCGCTCGAAGATGGTACGCGGATCGTATGGCAGCAGCGGACAAGAGTAGCAGACGACCCCTACAATAAGTATAGAGGCTTCTTCAGGAAACTAAAAATCGAACAGGAAGCAGAGCAAAGCCTGCTATCACTTAAAGCTTTGTTCGACCCCATAGCAAAAGCAGAAAGTAAAGCACAGTTAGCGAACAGAAAAGGCCGCAGCTAGGTATAGCAGCGGCCTTTTGCCTTTATTCAGGTATAGCTAGAGCAGCTCGTTTGCCAGGTTCGCCAACTCAGACCGCTCCCCCTTCAGCAGCGTAATATGCGCGTACAGTGGGTGGTTACGGGCCCGGTCGATCAGGTAGGAGAGACCATTACTCTGTGAGTCCAGGTAAGGTGTGTCGATCTGATACACATCGCCTGTAAACACGATCTTGGTGTTCTCACCTGCCCGTGATATGATCGTTTTCACTTCATGCGGTGTCAGGTTTTGCGCCTCGTCCACAATGAAGTAGATATTCGAAAGGCTGCGCCCCCTGATGTAGGCCAGCGGTGTGATCACCAGCTTCTCCAGCTCCACCAGATCCTTGATCTTCTGGTACTCTTTGCTGTTCTCAGCGTACTGGTTCTGGATATACTTCAGGTTGTCCCAGAGCGGCTCCATGTAGGGGTTGAGCTTCGATTTGATATCGCCGGGCAGGTAGCCAATGTCTTTGTTGCTGAGCGGCACAATAGGCCGCGCCAGGTAGATCTGCTTGTAGTCGCGACGCTGCTCCAGGGCACTGGCCAGGGCCAGCAGGGTCTTGCCCGTACCTGCCACACCCTGTATACTCACCAGCTTGATGCGCGGATTTAACAGGGCATGCATGGCGAAAGTCTGCTCGGCATTGCGTGGCTTCACGCCATAAGCAGTCTGCTTGTCTACACGCTCAAACTGATCCTCAGCCGGATTGTAATAGGAGAGGATCGAGTTCTTAAAGCTTTTCAGTACATAAAAGTGATTGTCAGGGGGTGTCTCTTTGATCACTTTGCCACTCTCAGAACTGCCTTTTTCATACAAGTCATTGATCACACCCGGATCGATCTCTTCAAGGGTGTCGCTGCCCGTGTACAAGCCGGCCACATCCTGAATTTTGCCGGTTTCATAGTCTTCCGCAGTCAAATTAAGGGAGCGAGCCTTGAGGCGCAGGTTGATGTCTTTGGTTACGAGCACCACCTTGCTCTTCGGGTAATCCTGTTGCATGTGCAGGGCTGAGTTCAGGATGTGGTGGTCGTTTTTGTCTCCAAAAATCTTGGTGGCATCCAGTTTGGCACTGCCATTCATCATCACCTTGAACTTGCCTTTTGTCTTGCCATTGAGCGGAATCCACTCCTGCAGCATGTGCTCTGAAGAGAGCTTGTCAACGAAGCGGATAAACTCCCGTGCCTCAAAGTTCTTGATGTCGTTGCCTTTTTTGAAGTTGTCAAGCTCCTCGAGCACCGTGATGGGTATAGCCACATCATGCTCCTGGAAGTTCTGAACCGCGCTGTGGTCGTAGAGAATGACGGAGGTGTCGAGTACGAAAATTTTCTTCTCTTTTGTATCAGATGGTTTCTTGTTAGCCGGGGCTTTTACCTTGCTGGCCGTGCGGGAAATTTTTTCGGTGTTGTCCTGGGTTGTCTTCGTCTGTTTGGGCATAAGGGAAGGGCTAAAGGGCTGAACATACTCTTTTTACGCAATAACATAGCGCTTAGTCTATCTTTGAAAGGAGCATTTTCAGGTCACGCACATGCCTTGTTACCAGGAATAGAATTTCCTGTTTTTTAGTCTTCTGATACATAACTGTTTACAATAAAAACATGTATAACTAAATGATTAGTTATGTTAGAAAAATTATTTATATTTGATTAAAGATTCAGGAAGAGCTAATGCTCCATTTATGCGGTATTATAAATATGATTGGGCGTATGAAAACAATTTATACCTTCCTTCTGGTGCTGCTTTTTGTCATGCCACTGACTGTACAAGCGCAGACGAAGCCTAAAAACGGTATCTGGCCTTTCAAGATCAACCGATTCGACAAAGAGGGGCGTCACCACGGCCGCTGGAAGCTATACCTGTCAGACAACACCACGTTGTTGCGCAACGGACGGTTCAAGCACGGGCAGGAGCGAGGTAAGTGGCGCTATTACTACCCCGACGGCAGCCTTCGGAAGATCGAGTATCACAAGCCAAACTCTTTAGAGTTTTTAGTCAAGCTGTTTCACGACAACGGCGAACTGGAAAAACAAGGTATGGCTAGAGTAGTAGAAACAGAGCGCGTCATCCACTATTACTGGTTCGGCACCTGGCAGGTATACAACCGCGCCGGACAGCTCACCCATACCGAGTATTATGAAAAAGGGAATGAAATGAAGTTGGAGTTGAGTAGGGATTTTAGGGAGTAGGGTGCTGCCAGGAGGGTGAATTGTCTGAATCAGGATTTACAGGATGCTTGGATTTACAGGATTTTCGTGCACGATTGTGATCACAATGGTACAAGCCTGGTACATGTAGTTTCTATTACACACCATTGGCAGGTATTGAAAGACATCCTTGCCCCTGAAGCAATAAAACAAATCACATTTGCCAAGTGCACCTTTTGACTACCCACTGTCTGAGCGTTCAGCGAGTGGGGGTAGGGGCCCTCGATTTTTTCATCAAGGAAAAAAGTGAGTGCCCGCCGCAGAGGCGAAAAGGCTACCCGGCTGGCCAAGCCATGCAATGAAACAAAGTCAGTTCTTTTATATATACCTTGAATATACTTATACCTGGGCCAGAGGCCCCTCTATACCAGTCACGAGCGTGGACGCTCGCGCCATATAAAAGAGCATCGCCGGCAAGGCGAAAACTTTACAAGATTAACTTAAAGTATAATACTCCTCCTTCTCCTTATCATGCAGCCGCAGATACCCATGAATAACTAACTTCACCAGCATCCGGTAAGCCCTTCTTTCAGAAAGATTCGCAATCTTCATATACTGCCGCAGCGTGACACGGCGGTTGAGCGCCAAATAATCTAACACGGCAAGCTCGTGGCGGTCTAGAGGGATGCGCTCAAAAGTAGGTTCATCCGTCTGCAGGGACTTCTCCACCATTTTGCTGGTCTGCACACTGGTATCCTTTACCCGCACATAGCCGCGCCAGTCATCCTCCTTCACCTTCGCAAAATGCGGCTTCGCCTTACTTTCCGGCACTATTACTTTCAAAATAGTATGGCCATCCAGCTCCACTTCTTCATATGTTAGTTGCAGAGGAGGGTCGCAGTAAAAACCAGCAGCCAGTTCGAGTGTATGTTTTTCCTCCTCCGGGTCTATACCCACCACTTTGCCATTATCTTTCACGCCGATCAGGATAGTGCCACCGCGGGTGTTGGCAAAGGAAACCAGGGTGCGGGCTATTTTGTCAGGCTGCGTGACACGTTGCTTGAAATCTACCTGATCGTTTTCGCCCTGCCAGATCAGGCGCTGTAAATCATCCATAGTCAGAAGGGTTCAGGTATAGCGGCTATACCTCGTTATACTATTAAAGTCGCTGGCAGTAGGTTTTGTTTTAGGAAGCCAGCATTATCCTGTGCAGGACGAGCATAAAAAAAGCGAGCCTGTCGGGGCTCGCTCTCATTATACGCAATATGTATTAGAAAGGCAGATCGTTGTCTGCATCGCTGCTGTAGAAAGAAGGAGCCGCTGATTCCTGAGCAGGAGCACCAGCTGGAGCACCAAAACCACCAGTGGCGGCAGCACCCTCGATACGCCATGCCTGCAGGTTAGTGAAGTACATGGTCTGGCCGTTCTTTGTGAATGGCTTACCAGTCAGGTTGAAGGTAACTTTCACTTCGTCACCCTGCTTGTAATTGTCGATCAGGTTACACTTGTCTTGCGTCAGTTGGAACTTGCAGTACTGCGTGAACGAACCGTCCGGAATCTCCAGTACAAACTCACGCTTTCTGAACTTTTCACTTACCTGCTGTTCCTCAAACACTTCGTACAGCTTTCCTTGAATATCAAACGACATAAAATAAACTTTATAATGAATAGATTGACCTAAGGACAAATATACAAAATCTTTGGTTTCGGCGGGACTGAAAAATTGACAGCTTTACTAATTTTTGACCATTTACCAGCCTTCTAAAACAGCCGGACCCCTATAGGCGTAGGAGCCTACTATAACGCACCTGTTACCTATGCAAAACCTAGCCATTGCCATACACGGAGGGGCCGGCACCATAACACCCGCCTCTATGACACCCGAATTGGAGAAAGCCTACAAAAGAGCCCTGTCACATGCACTCAAAGAGAGTTATGGCGTCCTTGAAAAGGGGGGAAGTGCCCTCGATGCCGTAGAGCTGGCTGTCGCGCTGCTGGAAGATTCGCCATTGTTCAATGCCGGGCGTGGCTCTGTGTTTACAAAAGAAGGCAAGCACGAGATGGATGCGGCTATCATGTGTGGCAAAACGCTGGAGGCCGGTGCTGTGGCAGGTATACGCAGCATCCGAAACCCGGTGCGTCTCACACGGGCGATCCTGGAGCACTCTGATCACGTGTTCCTGAGCGGTTATGGGGCAGAGGAGTTTGCCCGGAAGTATGATATCGCATTTGAGCCCGAGGAGTATTTTTATGACCAGCATCGCTACAAGCAGTGGCGTGAGGTGCGCGATACCGACATCTTTATGCTCGACCATACCGAAGAGCGGAAGTTCGGCACAGTAGGCGCCGTGGCACGCGATAAGAATGGCGACCTGGCAGCGGCCACCTCTACGGGTGGAATGACCAATAAAAACTATAACCGCATCGGCGACAGCCCTGTGATTGGGTCTGGTACCTATGCCAACAATAAGACCTGCGCCATTTCCTGCACGGGGCATGGAGAGTACTTTATAAGGGCGGTAGTCGCCTACGATGTCTCCTGCCTGATGGAATACAAGGGCTATACCTTGCAGGAGGCCTGTGATGAAGTGGTTATGAACAAGCTGGTTAAGTTTGGGGGCGAGGGTGGCCTGATCGCAGTCGATAGCAGGGGGAACCTAGCCCTTCCATTTAATTCGGAGGGAATGTACAGGGGTTACCGCACCAGCGGCAGCGAAGGCAAGGTGGCCATCTACAAAAACTAGCTCCGCGACTCCGAAGCCAGTTCGTTCTTCTCTACGTCTTCCATGTCTTTATAGAAGGCGCGTGAGTTTATGTTGAACACATTGCCCTTGGCCAGCACATGCATCATCATACCGGCAATGGCTACCGGACGCCCAGGCTCTATTTCATTGATATTGGTATACTCCACACCATGTCCATCCACAATCACGACCAGGTTAGAGCCTATGGTTTCGATCATATGACCGTCTGTAATCAGCACGCCGGTATCTTCACCCAGTCCGATGCCTACTGTTTTAGGATGAGTGACCACGGCTTCCATCAGGCGACCAAAGCGGCCCCGGATCACAAAGTGAGAGTCGATGATCACCCCACCGATCAGGCCAAAGCCACGGCCCATCTTCACTGAGCCGCGCAGCAGGGCCTCCGTCGAACTGCCCCCCTTGATCATGATCTCTGACATGGCCATGGCACCTGCGCTGGTACCTGCCACGATGAAGTCCTCGTGCCAGTACCGGTCATGTATGATCTGTAAAAACTCCGTGTCTCCAAAAATGCGGGTGAGACGGGACTGGTCGCCTCCGCTGAACATAACCCCGTCGGCCTTGCGGATACGCTCCAGGTACTCTGGCCGCAGGGCATCTTCTTCTTCCCGGATGTGCATCATATTTACTTTCTCGCAACCCAGTATCCCGAAGGCACTTTCGTAGCGTTCGCCTACTTCCTCAGGTATAAGCGAGGCAGTTGTGATCACCTCAATGGTGGGGTTGCGGGCAGGTATCTCGTTCAGAAAGCGCTTTAGTATACCCAGCTCAAAGAAATCAAGGTAGTATTTCTTTTTATGCTTGGGATTCGGGTATGAGCCTTTGTCTTCATTTCCGCCAATGGCTATCAGCTTTCCTTTTGGTTTGTCCACGGGTACTTCTCTTTTATGCTAATTGTATACTTATTGTACAGGGATGCTGCCTTACAACGGTAGCACACTCCCCTAAGATTACCCATATTCTGGAAAATCGTTACGGCAAGCATGCCTTTATTACGTATTAAGGCCATATTTATTTGTTTCTGCTATTTGTGCTCAAAAAAACAGGTATAGCCTAGACAATACATATATCTCAAATGTTATATACCTCCTTGTTATGTGATCTTACTATATATATTTTATCTAATTAAAATTATATTTTTAAACCTCAGCCATATCCTGCCGTATAGTAATCACACAAGCTTAGGCTTATAATTATTTACGACGCTAAACCTTTCCAAGCTATGAAACTAAACAACCTGAATGACTTATTCATCCACGAACTCAAGGATATCTACAATGCTGAAAAGCAGATTACCAAGGCGCTGCCACTGATGGCCAAGCAGGCTTCTACTTCACAGTTGAAAAAGGCCTTCGAGATGCACCTCAGTGAGACAGAGACACAAATTGAGCGATTGGAGCAAGTCTTCGACATGCTGGGCATGAAAGCCTCCGGAGAGAAGTGCAAGGCGATGGAAGGAATCATCAAGGAAGCGCAGGACATGATGTCTGAAAACGCTGACTCGGATGTGATGGACGCCGCCCTGATCGCTTCGGCACAGCGTGTGGAGCACTACGAAATTGCCGGCTACGGCACTTTGTGTACTTATGCCAAGCAGTTGGGTCACAAAGAGATTTTGAACCTGCTGCACACGACACTGGAGGAAGAGAAAGCCACAGACTTAAAACTAACTGATCTGGCTGAAAGCAAGATCAACGTAAAAGCAGAACACAAAGGAGCAAAGTAAGGCTCCAAACGAAATAAGGAAAAAAATCTGTCCTTTCCCCATGCTAACCAAGCTGGCCAGAAGGAGACAGATTTTTTTCATTTATACCTGTTGCAAAACAAAAGCCCCGCAGCTATGCGGGGCTTTTGTTTTATCTGGTGGCTATACCTATTTCAGCATGGCATCCAGTGTGTTGGTAGACACAGCATGATAGTTTGGCTTTGCCCGCACGTAGATTTCCTGCGCTTTTTTCTTACCCTCCGGGGTAGCGGCAAGCGCTCTGTAGATCGGCACCAGGAATTTGCGGCGTCCTACATTGGTCAGGAAGTTATCAAGCGCCTGATCAGCCGGTTTGTAGCCATTGCGGATCGTATGGATGAACCAGGCGGCCAGCACTTCGGAGTTGCCGGAGTTGGTAAAGCCAAAGGCCTTGTCCAGCTCCGCTAATTGCTGCTGGCTCATCTGCTCTGGCAGCAAGCGGATAAAGTGCAGCCATTCGTGGCTTGACCAGTCCTTGGTTTGCAGCTGGCCGGCCGGTTTGCCGCCCTGCCAGGCCTTGAACGACTCTTCTACCTGCGCAAAACGCTTTGATGTCGGATTTATGTGATCTTCCGGAAGACCTGGCGTGTATACCCAGCCCTCGATATTGATCTGCTCCGCAATTTTCTCGTCGCCCTGAATCAGCTCCTTGCGCAAAAAGTCCAGGAAGAGGTCGGTGTTTGTGCTCTGGAAAGCAAAAGTCTGGAAATACTTGTTCAGGAACTGGTCAAAGCGCTCCCGGCCAACCACACGCTCGATGTTCTGCAAAAAGAAATTGCCTTTTTCGTAAGCGATATCTGTCAGACCTTCATCCGGATCGCGGCCTTCGAGGTCCAGCTTCAGGCGTGTGTCATCGCTGTTGCGACCCAGCTCGTCCAGCGTGTGCTGCAGGTCCTGGTAGCCCAGCACGTTCAGCATGTCGGCATAGTCTTTTCCGTAGATTTCCTCCATGATGCGGCGCTCAAAGTAAACCGTGAAGCCTTCGTTCAACCAGAAATCATCCCAGGTGCCGTTGGTTACCAGATTGCCGCTCCAACTGTGCGCCAGTTCATGCGCGATCAGGCTGGTCAGAGAGCGGTCTTTGGCCAGTACGGTAGGAGTTACAAAAGTCAGACGTGGATTTTCCATACCTCCGAATGGAAAGGAAGGAGGCAGCACCAAGAGGTCGTAGCGGTCCCAGCGGTACTTTCCGTACAGCTTCTCAGCGGCCACCAGCATCTTGTCCATCTCTGCAAACTCGTACACGGCAGCATCAATGGTAGCAGGCTCGGCATAAATTCCGGTTTGCTGCCCGATCGGTTTAAACACCATGTCACCCACGGAAAGCGCCATGAGGTAGGAAGGGATCGCCTGGCGCATTTCAAAGGTATAGCTGCCGGTGCTGTTTTTCTGCTGCGGGTTCTCTGCACTCATCACGGCCATCAGCTCCTTCGGCACCTGCACTTTGGCGCTGTAGGTGATGCGTATGCCCGGGCTGTCCTGAATCGGAATCCAGGTGCGGGCCAGAATCGCCTGCGACTGCGTGAACAGGAACGGGTGCTTCTTGCCTGCCGTCTGCTGCGGATTTAGCCACTGCAGCGCATCGGCATTGGCAGTCGTGCGATACTGTATCGTCACGTAGTCCGTCTCAGGCTGTATGGCAATGATCAGCGGACGACCGAGGAACTGCTTTTCGTCACCGAGCCTGAAGGTGGTCGGCGTCTGCTCTTTGCCCAGGTATACCTGCTCAATTTCCAGTCCGCGTGTATCGAAAATAATCTCGTTGCCTTTGGCCAGGTTTTCGATCTGATAAGAAGCCTTGCCGGAAATCACTTTCTGTTCAAAGTTCACGGATATGTCGAGGTCCAGGTGGCGGGCCACAGCCTCTGCCGGCTTGGCGAAGCTGTGTACATCGTTTGGCGCTTGGGCCATGCCTTGTTGTGCTGCAGTCATAGTTTCATCTGTCGTGGTCGTTTGGGTAGAGCAGGCGCCCAGTTGCAGACTGCCGGCCAATCCAAGTCCAAGTAAAATTTTACGGTATGGAGTCATTGTATACTTTAGTTATGGTGTGGTAAGATACATTTTTTGTGATGAACAGTAAAGTATCAGAGTCCAAACGTATCGACTGGCGCTTACTGTACGTAATATGTTATAGAGGCTCGCTTCTGAAAGTGAAGTTAATCTGCTGTGTCCCGCGGAGATAGGCTGATTGCTTTCAGCATGCTATGCAGCCTTGTATAGAACATTTTATGCCGGTTTGAAGTACATAAGGCAAAACCAAGACAAAAAGGCAACCACTACTGGAAAATAGCACAATTTAAAGGGTGATATAATTCTACCGGATTATCAACCTAACCCAGTAGGCCATTAAACCAACACACATGAACCCTTTCATCCTAAGAAAAATAAAACCTATAGGCCTTGTCATCCTCTGCCTGTTCAGCTTTGCATCCTGCAACCAGAGCGGAGAGAGCAAAGAAGAGGGCACTGGCGGCGTAAAAGAAATGCTGGGCCTCAATACCCTGACGGCCACTGAAACGGACAGTCTATACATAAAAGACTATATTTCCAAACAAAAGCAGTTCAAAGAACATGAAGACCTGATCTACCAATTCTACGGCGACCGTGAATACCGGCTGGCCTGGTTCAAAGGATCTGATCTGGTACCGGAGTCAGAGAAGTTGCTGACAACGATCGACAATGCCTCGAAAGAGGGACTTGACCCCAAAGAATACAAAGTGGTGGCCATAGATGAAATGATCAGCCGCTACAACGAATTGGGGCGCAAGGACTCCGCCCGTCTGGAGTTGCAGCAGCAGATCGATATTGCCCTGACCGGTACTTATTTCAACTATGCTTCTGATTTTTACCGGGGCCGCATCAATCCAAGCAACGTCAAGCAGGTACAGTGGGGCGTGCGCAACAACAAAATAAAACTGCACAAGGCGCTTCAGACCATTCTGAAGGAGCGTGAAAGCACCTACCCATACTATGAATTTGAAGCACTGCATAAAGGTTATATTGACCTTCGGGACGCCCTGCAGCAATATCGTGACCTGGAAGCCAAAGGCGGTTGGGCAAAGGTAGAACTGGGAAACCGCAAAATACTGGAGAAAGGGGATACGGCAGCCGCCGTCATTTCGCTCCGTAAGCGCCTTGACCCGAATGCACAGATCAATGCTAACGACCCGGCTATGCGCAAGTTTGATGACAAACTGGAGGCGCAGGTCAAAGCGTTTCAGGAACTACACGGTCTCGCACAAGACGGCAAGGTAGGCGGCAACACGCTGCGCATGATGAATGTGCCGGTAGAAGACCGTATTCAGCAGATTATGATGAACATGGAGCGTTGGCGCTGGATACCAAAGCGACTGGTACCTAAGAGCTTGGATCAGAAGTACGTTTGGGTGAATATCCCGGAATACAAGCTGTATGTATATGAAGATCCGAGTAACAGTCCGGAGGCGGAGCGTTCCTACAAAAAATCGATGGAAATGAATGTGATCGTGGGCAAGGAGCTGAATTCCACGCCTATCTTCAGCGATAAGATGGAGTATGTGGTGCTTGCACCCTACTGGAATATTCCCAATAGTATTGTAGAAAAAGAGATTGCACCGGCTGTGGCCCGAAACCCAGGTTACCTGGAGAGCCAGAACATGGAAGTCGTAACGAAGGAGCGCAATCCGAAGCAGATCTCCCCATCGTCCATCGACTGGTCATCTGTGACTGAGAAGACCTTCCCTTATATGGTGCGCCAGCGTCCGGGACCGAAGAACGCCCTGGGCACCATGAAGTTCCTGTTCCCGAACGAGCATGCCATATACCTGCACGATACGCCTTCCGGCTCCCTGTTCAGCCAGACCCAGCGCGGCTTTAGCCATGGCTGCGTACGTCTGCAGCGCCCCATGGACCTTGCCAAGTATGTGTTGAAAGACATGCCAGAATGGACCGAGAGCCGCATTCAGGAGACGATCAATGGGGGAGAAGAGACCTGGATCACCTTACCTAAAAAGGTACAGGTATACCTGGTATACTTCACCAGTTGGGTCGATGAAGATGGAAATGTCCACTTCCGGGATGACATATATGGACACGATAAGAGACTGGAGCAGGAGCTCTTTAGCTAAACTCCAGGTATAAGCACTCAATCTTAACACACATTTATGAAACAGGTATGGGTAATCGGTATGTTCTCTGTTTTACTGTTTGCCTCCGCATGCGGCAGCCAGCAGGAGACAGGTGACAGGCCGGAGAAAATAACAGAAGAGCCTCTGATGCAACAGGAAGAGGAGCAGGATACCACACTACAGGATGTGGAGGAAGTGAGTATCCGGGCTACAGGAGGCGAGGAACTGGAAAGCATGACCTTCGATCAGGACACAATCGAGGTAAAGGCTGGATCGCATGTCAGGCTGGCTTTTACTAACGAGGGAAAAGATCCTAAGATGATCTACAACATTGTATTTACGAAAGAAGGCTATTCAGCACAGGTTGCCCGGAGAGGGAGCGAGGCTGGTGCATCCGGCAATTACCTGCCCGACAGCACCTTGCTGCTGGCAGCTTCGCCACTGGCACTACCCGGCCAAACTGTGACAATGGAGTTCAAAGCGCCTGATGAAACCGGGGTGTATGAATTCGTAAACACGTACCCCAGCGAAACGCCACTGATGAAAGGAAAGCTGATTATCAAGTAGTAAGCCGTTCACCTGGTTTATTTATTAAGTAAAGCCCCTGCACACGAGCAGGGGCTTTCTTTTTGAGTTTTAAACACTTACAGGTATAGCCTTAGAACGAAATGCAAAAAAACCATGTTGGAAGGCGTACGATATAACAGGCGAATGCATACTTTTGCAGCATCCTGATTGCTTATGAAATTCACCAACCCTGACTGTCTGAACTGTTCGAGCCGAGCAAACTCCCTGCTGAGCTGCTGCAGAGCATCTGAGCTGTCGCACCTTTCTGAAACAAAATCATGTTTCGCATACAAGAAAGGGCAGCTGATATTTCATGAGGGGGGCAAGCCGTCAGGACTTTACTGCATCAACTCCGGGAAGATCAAAATTGCCAAGCTGGGTAGCGACGGAAAAGAGCAGATCGTGCGCCTGGCCAAACCAGGTGATTTGATCGGCTACCGTGCCCTGATGGCCGACACCAACTATTCTGCCTCGGCAGTTGCGCTCGAGGATGCCGTCATCTGCTTTATACCCCGCTCGCAGTTCCTGGAGCTGATCAGCCAGAACGTGGAGTTTGCGGGAGGACTGATGAAGCTGATCTCCAATGCCCTGGGTGAGGCAGAAGAGCGTATGGTACAAATGGCCTACAAGCCGGTGCGGGAGCGGCTGGCAGAGGCCCTGCTGCTGCTTCAGAAAACCTACCAGGAGCGTGAAGAAGGCGATCTGTTCACCATTTCCATCTCACGTGAAGACCTGGCCTCCATTGTCGGTACCGCTAAGGAAACCACCATCCGCTTGCTTTCTGAATTTAAAGACGAAGGACTCATCTCCGCTAAAGGCAGCTCCATCACTATTCTGGATCACGACAAGCTCTACAAGATCAGCCACATGTACGACTAAGCCGGTTGGCGCAAGGTATAAGGTACAGGCAATAAAAAACGGCAGCCGTATGACGCCTGCCGTTATTGTAGCTCAGTCTCTCCTCTAAGCTTAAATCACCTTATACTAAACACTAAACTTTGATCACAAAACAATATCTTCATAGGCTTGCAGTACGCTTGCGCTTGCCGTATTTGTCTTTCTTGATGTTACAAATTTCGGCCTTCCTTCCGGGCTATGCACTGAGTATTATCAGTTCAGAAAGTGACATGCATCATCTTTTAGGCTATACCATCCAATTACCTTTGTGTCAGACATTAATAAAGGATAATTGTGATGGAAGCCGCACTCCAAACCAATATTCAGAACTGCTATCACTGCGGGGATTCCTGTGGTGACGAGCCCATTGTAGCACACGAGAAAGCCTTCTGCTGCGATGGGTGTAAAGCCGTTTATGAACTTCTCGAAGAAAACAATCTCTGTACCTACTATAACCTGGAGGAAAGCCCGGGCCTGACTGGCAAAAAGCCGGTTTCGGATGCCCGTTTTGCCTATCTGGATGATCCGGGTGTGGAGGCGCAACTGATTAACTTCCGCAGCGACAAGATCTGTAAGCTGACCTTCTATATTCCGCAGATGCACTGCAGCTCCTGCATTTGGCTGCTGGAGAATCTGTTTAAGCTTAACCCAGGTATAGCCGAGACGACGGTGAACTTCATGCGCAAGGAAGTGGCCCTGACTTACTTCCACGAAAAGACATCTTTGCGTGAGGTAGTGGAGCTGCTGACCCGCATTGGCTACGAGCCCGCCATTACACTGGCCGACACAGACGGCAAGAAAACGACCACAAAGAGCCGCAC
Organism: Pontibacter sp. LHS1; assembly: GCF_058932855.1. Taxonomy (NCBI): domain Bacteria; kingdom Pseudomonadati; phylum Bacteroidota; class Cytophagia; order Cytophagales; family Hymenobacteraceae; genus Pontibacter; species Pontibacter sp. LHS1. Next base: position 46,287 of record NZ_JBZYWF010000010.1, on the reverse strand, counting down.
CATCATCTACAAGCTAGGTATAGCCGGTTTTGCTTTCGGTAACGTGATGCTGCTGGCTTTCCCGGATTACCTGGATTTTACGCAGGGGCTGCAACACAATTTTGGTTCCTTCTTCGGGTACCTGAGCATCCTGCTGTCTATACCTGTGTTCTTCTACAGTGCCCGTGGATTCTTTACTTCGGCCTGGGAGGGGATCAAGCAGCGTATGGTCAACATCGACCTGCCGATCTCCACTGGTCTGCTGGCGCTCTTCTTTGTCTCCCTGTTCGACATCCTCACCGGCCGCGGCCCAGGCTACCTGGATTCGTTCACGGGTCTGGTATTTTTCATGCTGATCGGTAAGTACTTCCAACAGCGCACCTATGACACGTTGTCTTTCGACCGCGACTATACCTCTTATTTTCCGGTATCCATCACGGTGCTGAAAGAGAACGGCGAGGAAAGCTCTACTGCTGTACGAAACCTTCAGGTAGGCGACCGTATCCGCATTCGCAATCAGGAGCTTATACCTGCAGATGCCATTTTGCTGCACGGTCGTGCCATGATTGACTATAGCTTCGTGTCAGGTGAGTCTGAACCGGTGGAGAAGGTGGTCGGTGAGGTAATCTACGCGGGTGGACGCCAGGTAGGCGAGAGCATCGAGTTGGAAGTAGTGAAGGAGGTATCACAGGGTTATCTGACCCAACTCTGGAACGACACTGTGTTCTCTAAGAACGAAGAGCAGTACCTGCATACCTATTCCAATATCGCGGGCAAGTATTTCATTATCGTGACTTTGATGGTGGCTGCCGGCGCACTCGTTTACTGGGTGCCGCGTGACATGGATATCGCGATGAAGGCGTTTACGTCCGTGCTGATTATCGCTTGTCCCTGTGCTCTGTCTCTGGCTACGCCTTTCGTGCACGGCCATACCATGCGGGTGTTCGGACGCAACAAGTTCTACCTCAAAAACACCGGCGTAGTCGAGAGACTGGCTAAAATCGATACAGTCGTATTCGATAAAACAGGTACGCTCACAGAGCCGAGCGAAGCAGAGGTAACCTACACAGGCAAAACACTTTCACCTGAACAGGAACAATCTATACTTTCAGTGCTGCGTCACTCCACGCACCCACTCAGCCAACGCATCAGCGAGTCGATGAAAGGCAGCACGGCACCGGTTGCTGGCTTCCAGGAGTTTACCGGAAAAGGACTGGTGGGCGAAGTGAACGGCATGCTGGTGCGTGTAGGATCTGCCGCCTACCTGGGTATACCTGCCGATAAACAGAAAGACACACTCAAGACCACGGTTTATGTTTCTATAGACGGTGTGGTGCTGGGTTACTATTCCTTCTTCAACGTGTACCGAGACGGCCTGAGCAAAGTGCTAGGTGATCTGAAAGACAAGAAGATCGCTGTGCTCTCAGGTGACAACGACCACGAAGAAGCAAGACTGCGGGAGCTGCTCGGCGATGAAGCCGAACTGAATTTTAATCAGTCGCCGGTTCAGAAGCTGGAGTACATCCAGAAACTGAAGGAGCAGGATCACCGCCAGGTACTGATGGTGGGGGACGGCCTCAACGATGCCGGTGCCTTAAAGCAAAGTGATGCAGGTATAGCCCTGAGCAATAGCGTCACCAACTTCTCACCGTCTTGCGACGCCATTCTGGATGCGGAGTCATTTGACAAACTGAGCCTGTTCCTGAAATTCTCTAAAAAGACCATGACACTGATCCTGTTGACCTTCGCTGTGTCGCTGGTTTACAACGTGGTTGGTCTGACCATGGCGGTGATGGGACTATTTACACCGATTGTCTCAGCCATCCTGATGCCGATCAGTACGCTCAGCGTGATGACCTTCGCCACACTCTCCGTAAAGTACGCCGCCAAAAAAGCGGGACTTTGATAGTTGAGTGAATGAGTGATTGGGTGAATGAGTGAATAATATTCGCAGGTATTGACAATCACACATTTACCAATTCACTCATTCAGTAACTCACTCAATCGCTTATTCACTAACTCACTAAATCCAAAATCCCATGTATATCATATTTGTTCTTATCGCTGTCAGTGTGCTTGTAGCAGCCGGTTTCCTGGCCGCTTTCCTGTGGGCCGTTCGCTCGGGACAGTACGACGACGACTATACCCCAGCCGTTCGCATGCTATTCGAGAACGACTTCAACGGCATGCCTAAAGCCGAAAAGCCGGGCCAGAAGCAGTCATAAATCACCTCGATTACTGATGACAATCACCTCGAAGAATGACATTGGTCATCTTTTCGGAGGGGCCGATTTATCAATTTTGCACATGATTAACAAGCAAACAAACAGTATTTCACAACACACCTTAACCAATGGAGGACACCGCACATGTCAACTAATGTAGCAACTGTCTTAGAACCGAGCCCGAAACGGGTAGGTCAGGATTCAGGGGGGATCGAATCCTTTTTCTACGACAACAAGATCGTTCGCGACTTTGGCATCGCTACCGTATTTTGGGGCGTAGCCGGTATGATTATCGGTACGCTGATCGCGTTCCAGCTCGCCAACCCCGATGTGAACATGGGTAACCAGTACACAACATTCGGCCGTATCAGGCCACTGCACACCAATGCGGTGATCTTTGCCTTCGTGGGAAATGCCATTTTCATGGGTGTGTACTACTCGCTGCAGCGCCTCTGCAAGTCGCGCATGTACAGCGATAAACTGAGTAAACTGAACTTCTGGGGCTGGCAGCTGATCATTGTAGCCGCCTTGATCACGCTTCCGCTGGGTATCACGACTTCCAAAGAGTATGCTGAGCTGGAGTGGCCAATCGACATCGCCATCACACTGGTATGGGTGGTGTTCGGCTGGAATATGTTCGGTACCATTGCCAGGCGTCGCGAGAAGCACATGTACGTAGCCATCTGGTTCTACATTGCCACTTTCCTGACCGTAGCGGTACTGCACATTGTAAACTCGTACGAAATGCCGGTAACGTTCTGGAAAAGCTATTCTGGCTATGCCGGGGTGCAGGATGCCCTGGTACAGTGGTGGTATGGGCACAACGCGGTTGCGTTCTTCCTGACAACGCCCTTCCTGGGCCTGATGTACTACTTCCTGCCTAAAGCTGCTAACCGTCCGGTATATTCATACAGACTTTCTATTATACACTTCTGGTCGCTGATCTTCATCTATATCTGGGCTGGTCCGCACCACTTGCTGTATACCTCACTGCCTGACTGGGCACAATCACTGGGTGTCGTGTTCTCTGTAATGCTGATCGCTCCAAGCTGGGGTGGTATGATCAACGGTCTGCTCACGCTGCGTGGCGCCTGGGACAAGGTGCGTGAAGAGCCGGTGCTCAAGTTCATGGTAGTAGCGATCACCGCTTACGGTATGGCTACTTTTGAAGGCCCGATGCTGTCGCTGAAGAACGTGAATGCCATCGCGCACTTTACGGACTGGATCGTAGCACACGTGCACGTGGGTGCCCTGGGCTGGAACGGCTTCCTGACATTCGCGATGCTGTACTGGTTGTTCCCACGCCTGTATAAAACACAACTACACTCTAAGAAGCTGGCTAACGCGCACTTCTGGCTGGGTACACTGGGTATCCTGTTCTACGCCATCCCAATGTACTGGGCAGGTTTCACCCAAGGTCTGATGTGGAAAGAATTCACAGCAGAAGGTACTTTGCAGTATTCTAACTTCCTGGAGACTGTGCTGCAGATCATCCCAATGTATTATCTGCGTGGTATCGGTGGTGTGCTATACCTGAGCGGTGTGTTCCTGATGATCTACAACCTGTACAAGACGGCTAAGTCTGGTGCTTTAGAGGCAAACGAGGCGGCCATCGCTCCTCCGGTAGTGAAAGAAGTGAGCCACAACGCTGGTCACTGGCACAGCTGGATCGAGAAGCGTCCGATGCAAATGGCAGTTTGGGCTACGGTAGCGATCCTGATCGGCGGTCTGGTAGAGTTTATACCTGCCTTCGTGATCAAATCAAACGTGCCGACCATTGCCAGTGTGAAGCCTTATACCTCACTCGAGTTGCAGGGACGTGACCTGTACATCAAAGAGGGTTGTGTGAACTGCCATACGCAAATGGTTCGTCCTTTCAGATCGGAGACAGAACGCTACGGTGAGTACTCTAAAGCGGGTGAGTTCGTGTACGACCACAACTTCCTGTGGGGCTCTAAGCGTACCGGTCCGGATCTTCACAGAGTGGGCGGTAAGTACCCGCACAGCTGGCACTACCACCACATGCTCGACCCGACTTCCATGTCTCCGGGCTCTATCATGCCGGCTTACCCATGGCTGTTTGAGCAGGATGTGGACCTGACCACGACAGAGGCAAAACTGAAGGTGTTGAAGCAGCTGGGCGTTCCTTACGAGGACGAATACATCGCCAACGCGAATCAGGAGCTGATGAAGCAAGCCAATGCTATCACCGCCGACCTGGCCAAAGAAGGACTGGAAGTGCGTCCTGAAAGCGAGATCGTCGCCATGATCGCCTACCTGCAACGTCTGGGTACCGACATCAAGGTAAAAGCTGAAGAAGTAGAAGAATAGTAAACCTGACATTAGACTATAAGACAAAGGACAGAAGAGTAACTCTCAAGTCCTTTGTCAAAAAGTCTAGCAGTCAAAAACTTTAAGAAAATGTACAAGAACGTGTTACAAGCCATAGATGGCATTGAAATATACCCGCTCATTTCATTTACTATCTTCTTTTTGTTCTTCCTGGGTCTGCTGGTATATGTGGCCCTGATGGACAAGAAGTATGTGAGCAACATGAGCAGCTTTGCCTGCGCTGACGAGGATCAAGACCAAACAATAGGAGGGAACAGACAATGAAATCTCCCATGAATAAACTGAGACAACTTGCTCTTGCGGCCGGCTTTGTTCTGATGACGGGTGCTACGGCATTCGCGCAGGACGCAGTGCAGGGCAAGAAAATATTTGAAGGCAACTGCGCCGCCTGCCACAGCATGGATGCCGATGTAGTAGGACCAGCCCTGAAAGATGTGCACGAGCGCCGGGGTGATGAATGGCTGCATAAGTTCATCAGTAACTCCCAGGAGCTGATACAGTCAGGTGATGCGGATGCCGTGGCCGTTTACGAAAAATTTAAAAAGATGCCCATGCCAGCATTCGAAGGTTCTCTCTCTGACGACGACATCAACCACGTGATCGCCTATATCAAAGAGGCGAGCGCCGCTGCACCAGCTAAGGCAGAGGAGACTACAGCCACAACAACTGTTGAAGCTGACACACCGGCTACAGTGCAGGATGTCGCCTTCATGGATCTACCACCGATTGTACACTTTATTTACGGCTTGGTTGGTCTGATCATTCTGCTGATCGTGGTGGTGCTGTTCATGCTCTTCCGCCTGATCGTACCGATGATGGGCGACTCGCTGAAGGATGAAGAATTCCAGGCTACTTTCTCAGGTCGAGTATACGCCCTGCTGAGCGGTGATGCCACCGTGATGACGGGTAAGGCAAAGGATGAAATCCATTCCAACCATGATTTCGACGGCATACAGGAGTACGACAACGACTTGCCGCCTTGGTGGAAGTACATGTTCTATGTGACCATCGTATTCGCAGTAGGCTACATGCTGCACTACCACGTATTCCGCACAGGAGCGCTGCAGGCAGAGGAGTATGAAATGGAAATGCAGCAGGCGGCCCTGATCGCCGCCCAGAATGTGGAAGACCCGAATGCAGTTACAAACTTCCAAGTGCTGACAGATGCCGGTGCGCTTGAGTCTGGCAAGGCAATCTACCTGCAGAATTGCGCGGCCTGCCACGGCCAGGCTGGTGAAGGTACAGTAGGTCCAAACCTGACAGACGAATACTGGCTGCATGGCGGGGATGTGAACGATATCTTCAAGACGGTGAAGTTCGGTGTGCCAAGCAAAGGCATGGTGCCTTGGCAAGGTAAACTAACCAAAGACCAGATGCTGGAAGTAAGTAGCTACATCCTGTCACTGCAAGGCAGCAACCCGCCTAATGCCAAAGAGGCGCAGGGCGAGAAAGAGTAACCCAACACCCAACCTACATGAGAGGCAGGCATTCGAAAGAGTGCCTGCTTTTTGTGTTTTAGGGGATTACTGATGACAATCACCTGGAAGAATGATTTTGGTCATCTTTTACCAGGACGCGAATTCTGAATTTTGTATCAGCAAAGAGCAGCACAAGGCCGCTACTGGCTACCATTATATCTTTCAACAGGCAGGATTAATATCCGCACAAATTAAACTGCCATGGCAACCAAATTACAAACCGCGCCGGACGAATTCCGGGACCATATTTCGACAGTAGACGAGCATGGTAAAAGGGTATGGGTATACCCTAAAAAACCCAAAGGTAAACTCTACGACTACAGAAAGTGGGTGAGCTATGGCTTGCTGGCTTTTCTGTTCGCCGGGCCTTTCATCAAGATCAACGGGCTACCGCTGCTGATGCTAAACATCCTGGAGCGAAAGTTCGTGATCTTCGGTATTCTCTTCTGGCCCCAGGACTTCTTTATTCTGGTAGTGGCCTTTCTGGCCATGGTGGTGTTCATCATCCTCTTCACGGTAGTGTATGGCAGGCTGTTCTGTGGCTGGGTCTGTCCGCAGACAATCTTCCTCGAAATGGTCTTCCGCCGCATTGAGTATCTGATAGAGGGCGACTACACCAAACAGCGGGCTCTGAATAAAATGCCCTGGAACACGGAGAAGATCCTGAAGAAGGGCTCCAAGACTGCTGTTTTCCTATTGATTTCCTTTATCATCGCAAATACCTTCCTGGCTTATATCATAGGGATAGATGCCCTGAAAGAAATCATCAGTGACAGTCCGGCAAATCACCTGGCAGGATTCGGCTCTATGCTTGTTTTCACCGGTGTGTTCTACTGGGTGTTTGCCTATTTCCGGGAGCAGGTATGTACCATTGTTTGCCCTTATGGCCGTCTGCAGGGCGTGATGCTTGACAAGAAAAGTCTGACAGTAGCTTATGACTACGGTCGTGGGGAGCCTCGCGGCAAGCTGCGCAAAGGGCAGGAGCGTACCGAAGGCGACTGCATCGACTGTCACCAGTGTGTGCAGGTATGCCCGACAGGTATAGACATCCGCAATGGGGCACAGCAGCTGGAGTGTATCAACTGTACGGCCTGCATCGATGCCTGCAATGACATCATGCGCATGATCGAGAAGCCGGAAGATTTGATCCGCTACGACTCTGAAGAGGCTATTTCCGAAGGTCGCAAGTGGAAACTTTTCACACCACGGGTAATGGGCTACAGCGCTGTGCTGATGCTCCTGCTGGTTGCGCTTACCTCGCTTCTGCTCACCCGCGATGCTGCTGAGGCAACCATCCTGCGCACGCCAGGTCAGCTATACCAGAAAACAGAGCAGGGTACGGTGAAGAACCTTTACAACATCTCTGTGATCAATAAGACCAACTTCGAGATGCCGCTGACCCTGAAGCTGCACAATACAGACGGTACAATCCGGATGGTAGGCAGCGAACTGGTGCTACCGGCGCAGGGCAAGGCAGATGGAGTGTTCTTCGCAGAAATTCCGCAGAGCCAGTTGACCGGCATGAACGCCAAAATTGAGATCGGGGTGTACCATGAAGGCGAGCTGATCACCACGCAGGACACCAAGTTCCTGGCTCCTGCCAAATAATTACCGCTTCATTATAAAGCAACTATTCAAGCACAATCATCATGACTAAAGATAAAAAATTCACTTTCTGGCCTTACGCCATCGTAATCGGGCTGATATCCTTCATGGGTTACATCGTCTACTTTGTGATACAGGCCATGAACCAGGACGTGGACCTGGTGAGCAAAGACTACTATGCACAGGAGATCGCATACCAGGACCAAATTGACCGTGTAAGACGCACCCAGGCGCTGGGCGATGTGATGCTGACTTACAAGGAGGAGGGCCAGACCATTCTATTGCAGGTGCCTGCCACTTACAGCGACAAAAAGTTAACCGGTATGGTGACCCTATTCCGTCCGTCGGACGATAAGCTGGACCAGCAAATGCCGCTACAGTTGGGTCGCGACTTAAGCCAACTCATAGAAGTAGGAAACCTTGAAAAAGGTTTGTGGAAAGTTCGCGTGAACTTCAGCGACGGCGAAGAAGCATACTATTCAGAAAAGACCATCCAAATAAAGTAAGGCCATGATCTGGGCAGGATTTCTATTTGGTTTATTAGGCAGTTTCCATTGTGTCGGGATGTGCGGCCCTATAGCAATGGCGCTACCATTTGTCGGGAGTTCCGGCTGGCGTTACTACGCCGGTCGGCTCCTGTACAATGGTGGTCGCATCGTTACATACGCATCATTGGGCGCAATCGCAGGCGCCTTTGGCCAGTCACTTGAGATGGCAGGTCTGCAACAGACAGTTTCCATTGTTTCGGGTGTTTTGATCCTTTTGCTGCTGGTGCTGCCGGCCGCTCTCAAAGGCAAGGCCTCCAACATACTGGGCACAGACAAAGTGATGGGCTGGGTTCGCAAAAAGCTTGGCTACTACTTTCAGAAAAACTCACTGGGCTCACTTTTCATAGTAGGTATGCTCAACGGTCTGCTTCCATGCGGTTTCGCTTACATTGCCCTGGCAGGCGCCATCAGTGCCCCTGGTATAGGCGGTGCCATGCTCTATATGGCGCTTTTCGGACTGGGTACTTTCCCACTCATGTTTATTGTTTCGCTCTCTGGAAAGCTCATCAGCCTGAAGGTGCGAGGCATGTTTAACCGGGCCGTTCCCTATGTAGGCATGGCATTGGCTGTACTGTTCATTGTACGTGGCCTTGGCCTGGGTATACCTTACCTCAGTCCCAAAGTAGTGCAGACAGAACAGCATACCACCGAAATGAGCTGCTGTTCCAAGCCAAAATAGCTGTAAAGCCAATACTGTTAAATTCACTTTTTCGTGTGATACAGCTCAAGTAGCTTAAGCGATCCACCTATACCCTTAAATACTAAACATGACCACTATGACAACGCTATCGCAGACAAAACGCATCCTGGTACCGCTGGAACTGAACGAGACAGGAGAGGACCTGCTATACTACGCCGGGCAGCTGGCCCATGCACTGGGGGCGGAGCTATACCTGTTCCATGCCTGCAAAACGGCTGACCTGACTTATACGCAGCAAAGCAGCTGCATTCAAAAGCTTCGATCATTTGCCGAGCGTGTGTTTAGCCGTGAATTCAAAGCCTCTAAAGTAGCAGCACCATTCGATTGCGTGGTACGGCCCGGGCAGATACGTGATAGCATACAATCCGTCGTGCAGGACTATCAGATCGACCTGGTGCTGATGGATGCCGGAACACGGGCAAACAATGTTCTCAACAGGGAAGCAACCGAGCTGGCGGCTGTCGTTATGGATCTTGTTTCATGTCCGGTCATGGTGCTACCGGCCTCCATACGTTATCAAAAATTGAAAAATCTGGTATTTGCCACGGACTTTACAGATCAGGACCAAAAGGTGCTCTTCCGTATAGCTGACCTGGCACAACAGCTGAAGGCTAAACTGACGCTTGTGCAGGTATACGGTGAAGAAGAGCGTTCCCAGCTATGCTCATACAAGTCGGCTATGCTGGAACTCGAAAAGCAGCTCAAAGGACGTAAAGTTTCCTTCAGATTGCTGGAAGAAGAAGACGTACTGGAGGGCATCAGTGAGTTTTCGGAGGAGACGGCGGCGGATCTGCTGATACTGGCCACGCAGGACAACTACCTGATGGAGCGTCTCTTTAGCACAAACTATATGAAGACAATGGCCTTTCATACTCGCATCCCGCTGTTGACTTACCGCCAGCATAAAAAGAAATCTTGTTCGGGTTGCTGTGTTAACTGTACAAGCAAGCAAAGGCAGGTGCAGCTGCAGTCTACAAATCAGTAAACATCAAACCAGCATGGCGGTAAGGGATTTCATCAACAGAGGAATGATCGAAGGAGAGCCGGAGCACCTGGAGCGTGGGCGCTGTATTTTCAGGCAGGGGGAGGAGGTATCCTCTTTTTACCTGGTCACCCGGGGAAGCGTGGCGCTTACTGACCAGGCGGCAGGTATAGATGAACAGGTGGTTGCCCCTCCGGATTTTCTGCTTGGCATCACCAACCTATTGAACGATACCTACAGCTTTACCGCCTATACGCTCGAACATACTGAACTGATCAGGATAAAAAAGGAGGCCGTGCAAAAAGCATTGCAAGAAAATCCAATGATACGGTTGTACCTGCTCAAAATGATGAGCTGGGAAGCCAGCCTGACAAAGATAGCATTCGAATAAACCAACCATTTTTATAATCAGCAGCCGGTAGCAATTAGTTACCGGCTTTCTGTTTTATAACTTATACCCAAAGCATACAGTAAAATAAAGCAATGTAACCCCGCCACCGCACTATGAAGAGAATCATAAGCCGGCTGAAGCTTGTCATTCAGTTTATCTTTACCAGCATAGGATTTTACCCGACCATTATCTCGCTGCTCTTTTTCGGGATTGCAGTGCTGATGATCTATTTTGAAACCAGGGGAATCAGCAACTCGCTGAAGGATGAATTGCCTTTTTTCATCATCACGCACGGCGATACAGCCACCATGATCCTGAGTTCGATCGCCACCGGGATCTTTTCCCTGATCGTTTTCAGTTTTACCATGGTGATGCTGGTCCTGAATCAGGCCAGCGCCAACTTTTCACCCCGTGTCATACCAGGACTAATCTCTTCCAAGTCAAACCAAAAAGTGCTGGGACTATACCTGGGAACGCTGATTTATACCTTGGTTGTCATGGTAAATATCCGCTCTGAAAGTTATGATGCTGACCTGCCCGGGCTGGCGGTATTCATGGCGATGTGCTTTACAATTCTTTGTCTGGCCTTCTTTGTATACTTCATCCATTCCATCTCAGCCGCCATTCAGATCGGCAATATTCTGGAGAGCATCTACAAACTGACCCTGGATAAATTGCGCGAGGAAATCTCAAAAGATGAAGGAAAGGCTCTACCGGCAATATTTGAAACGGGAGACTGGCGAGAACTCAACAGCGACTTCAGCGGATACCTGCAAAAAGTCGACAAGAAAGCTATAATCGAGCTTTGCAGAAAGCATGATGTGGTGCTAGAATTCATGCAGCCCCTTGGCCACTTTGTGATCAAAGGATTGCCATTTGCAAAAGTGGCCGGTACTCTGAAAGATAAAGAAGCTTTTTGCGAAGATCTTTACAGCAATATCAGTTATTACCAGGAAGAGCTCGCCGATATGAACTATCTCTATGGTTTCAAACAGATCACTGAGAGTGCTGTCAAGGCTTTAAGCCCCAGTGTGAACGACCCAGGCACTGCTATAAAGGCGATTGACTACCTGACCGACCTCTTTATAATCCGGATGCAACTGACTGACGAGAAAATCTTTCATGATAAAGATAATGTACTTCGTCTGCGTTTGGATGAAGTAAATTACAGGGATTTACTGAGTCATTGTCTCGGACCAATCCGGGTATATGGCAGAGAAGACCCTGTCATTGTGCTACGACTTTTGAACTTGCTTAAAAACCTATGTTACGCAGCAAAAAGTAACCCCAAGCGACTGGCTCCCATCACAACAGAAGCGCAACAACTCTTGTCAGATGCAGAAGAAACGACTAAGAACCCAGGGGATCGAATAAAAATAAACCAGCTGGTAAATGCCCTGAACAACACCTGTGGACTACCCCAAACACTGCCTCTGCTAAGCGTGAAATTGGGGACTTAAGCGAAAAAAAACTATTTTTACAGGAATTGCTAATTCCTGTTTATGATTTTCGATTCGATTAAGAGGGCCCTGGACAGTGTGCTTAACATCATCCATGAGACCGATGAGCCAGGCACTATTCGCGAAATTTACGATAAGATTCCTGTTCGCGGCAACAATACCTGGATGCTGATTTGCTCCGCCATGCTGGCTTCTATTGGCCTCGACACTGGCTCCGGAGCTGTTATTATCGGCGCCATGCTTATTTCCCCTCTCATGTCCCCGATTCTGGGAGTGGGGCTATCAGTAGGCATCAATGACCGCGAAATGTTGTGGGCCTCTGTGAAGAACCTTTCACTCGCAGCAGCAGCCGGCCTGATCGTGAGTACGTTCTACTTCATGATCACGCCACTCGGAGAGCCTACCAACGAACTGCTGGCACGTACCAAACCCACTTTGCTTGATGTGATGGTCGCCTTTTTTGGCGGTGTGGCAGGTATTGTCTCTATCTCCAGATCAGATAAATCAAACGCTATACCTGGCGTGGCCATTGCTACTGCCCTGATGCCGCCGCTGTGTACGGCTGGCTATGGTCTTGCGCTCGGTCGCTTCGATTTCTTTTTCGGTGGCTTCTACCTGTTTTTCATCAACGCCGTCTTTATCAGTCTGGCGACTTTCCTGATCGTTAAGTACCTCAAGTTTGACATCAAACACTACGTGGATAAAGCAACAGAGCGTCGTGTAGCCCGTATCATGGCCTTGATGCTGTTCATTGTAGTATCGCCGAGCGCCTACTTCCTGTACAACATCTATCAAAACGTTCAGACCAAGAAAAAAATTGAGAACCTGATCGTGCGCGACTTTGCCAGCAGGAACAATGAAATCATTAAATGGGAAGTAACGGATACCGACACGCTGAGTACAATTAAGATCTATAGTGTTGGCAGCCCTGTGCCTGACTCCCTGCTCCAGCACTATGAGAATGTCCTAGCTCAGAATTCACTCTCAAAACACCGTGTAAAGCTGGTGCAGTTGGATGTATCAGCCGAGGATGTACGCCGCATGGCATCCGACATCACCAACAACCTCACCAAGGATTTCCTGAAGACCATCGAAATTCAGAAAATGCAAAGTCAGCGGGCAGACAGCCTTATGCGGCTGGCCAACTCGTATACGCCGGTAAGCGCCAGCAGGGAGCTTAAATTGATTTTCCCGGAGATTGATAAGGTGGAGGTAGGGGAGATCGTGTCTGTGGCAGAAAACAAAGCAAAGCTCGATACAGTTATGCTAGTCATGATCGGATGGAAAAAGCCGCAGCCTGCCAATCCGGCAAAAAAAACCAGTGCTGTATTTGTAGACCCTGCCAAGATAACTGAGTATGAGCAGCGTATACAGCAATATATGGCTAATCGTTTCCGGAAAGATTCCGTACGCGTTTCTTCCTCTTTGTAGATCAGGTCCATGGCAACACACAGCAATGACACGCTAAAGCATAAACTGTACAGCATTATTTTCGAAGCTGAAACGCCGGCCGGCAAAGCTTTCGATATCATGCTGCTCCTGTTGATTATAGGAAGTGTTGTGGTGGTGTCGCTTGAAAGTGTGGTAGCCCTAAGGCGGGATTACCTGCCTCTGTTTCAGACGCTTGAATGGATTTTTACCATCCTGTTTACGATTGAGTACATACTCCGCATCTATAGCTCAGAGCGCCCTATAAGGTATGTGTTCTCTTTTTTCGGAATCATTGATTTCCTGGCTATTATCCCTACTTATCTCAGCCTCTTTGTTCTTGGTTCCCAATACCTGCTCGTTATCCGCGTGTTCCGTTTGCTCCGGATTGCAAGGGTATTTCGCCTGACAAGCTTTGTCAACGAAGGCCAGGTCCTGTCTAAAGCCCTGCGGGCCAGTATGACCAAAATCACGGTGTTTCTGGGTGTTGTGCTGATGATGGTAATAGTCGTTGGTGCCCTGATGTATGTGATAGAAGGCAGAGAGAGCGGGTACACCAGCATTCCGAAAAGTATCTATTGGGCCATTGTGACGCTCACCACTGTTGGTTTTGGGGATATTACCCCGGTGACGCCGCTTGGGCAACTCCTGGCCAGCTGCCTGATGATCATGGGCTATGGAATCATTGCTGTCCCCACAGGTATCGTGTCAGTAGAGCTCGCCAATGCAGAACGTTTGAGCACGACAACACGTGTTTGCCCGAACTGCTACAAGGAAGGACATTCCCTGGCGGCTAATTTCTGTGACAACTGTGGCTACGAACTTCACCGCGAAGAAGCGGTTGGGAGTAACATCTAATCGATGATGATCCGGGGTATGTTCAGCGGGAGTCGGGTCAACAGCTCATAGTTAAGCTGCGTGCTCAATTCGGCAAACGATGCCACCGTAATGCTTTCATTTCCTTGCTTGCCAAGCAGCACCACCTCATCTTTAAGAGACACGTCCGGTATACCGGTCACATCCACCATCAGTACGTTCATATTCACGATGCCCACTACCGGCGCTCTGTGCGACCTGATCAGCACCTGGCCCTGGTTGCTGAGGCTGCGGCTAAAGCCCCAGGCATATCCTACAGGTATAGCAGCAATCAGCATTTCACTACTCGCCTGAAAGCTCTTGCCATACCCAATAAACTCACCAGCCGGAACTACCTTCAAACTCATAATGTGACTCTTCCAGTTAATCAGTCGCCTTAACGGATCGGTACGGTCCGTGCTGACGCCCATGTACCGCTGGTAGATCTCCGGACTAGGCCAGAAACCATACTGCATAATACCCACCCGCACCATATCCAGGTGTGTCTCGGGATAGGCCATCACGGCAGCTGAGCAGGCTGTGTGCAGTGTTTTAATAGCGACCCCTTTCTGCTGCAGCATGCGCACCGCCGCGTGATAGCGTTGCAGCTGACCTGTCACCCGTTCATGATTCTCGCTACTTTCGGCGCCTGCATAATGCGTGGATACACCGACTACCTCAAATGCATCAGGCTGCTTCAGAATAATTTCAGCAGCACGTTCCAACTCATGCGTGTTTAATCCGATGCGGTACATACCTGTCTCCAGATCGAGGTGGATTCGGGCTGGTTTCTGTAAAGCCTGGGCTGTCTTGCCTGCCTGTTCCAGCCTGTCCAGGGAGAACACATAAAATTCTATGTCATGAGAGATAGCCCAGTTTAGCTCCTCGTCATCGATAAAGCCCATGATCATGATGGTAGCCGTATGTGGCAACACCTGCTGTAGACGATAGGCTTCATCGGCGCTAAAAACTGAAAAATGGTCAACGCCGCAGGTATAGGCCAGCTGTCCGAATTCCTCAATGCCATGCCCATAGGCGTTGCCCTTGATAACAGAGGAAAAACGGGCACCAGGTCTGAGCCGGGCTTTAAGAAATGCTATGTTATGTGCTAGGGCTGACCGACTTATTTCGATATAAGAACTATAAAACATGAAATGGTTAATCGTTTAGTAAGGATGCTGCAATGCGGTAAAACAGGGAAGCACCAGCAGGTATAAGTTCATCAGGGAAATCATAATCGGCATGGTGAAGCTGCGGTTGGACCACACCGGATCCCAATCCAAAAAGAGCACCGCTATACCTGTTTGTGATATGCCCGAAGTCCTCTGACCAGCGTACAGGTTGGTCTGCCTGCTTTACTTCCATACTCAGATAACGGGCAGCCTGCTCTACCAGTTCAACTGCCTCCGCACTATTGCGTGTAGCAGGAAACTCTTCTACCCATTCCAACTCATACCCTAATCCATACTTAAGCGAAACCAGCTTAACTGATTCTATTGCAAGGGATTTTAGCTTGTTCAGGTCTTCCTGTTCAAAGGCCCGAAGCGTTGCCATCACCGTCGCAAATCCCGGGTTGGTGCCGAATGCAACTTCGCCCAGTCGGGAATGCACCACAGTAAGCAAGGTCAGGTCCCGGAAGGAATGCTGATCACGCACCAGGGCATTGAAAGCCTGTATCAGTTCACTCATGCCTTCTCCGGGGTTCAGGCCATTCTCAGGCTCCGCAGCATGCGACTCTTTCCCGTGTAACTGCACTTTAAGTCCCACAGACGCCGCAGCGAATACGTCAGATCGCAGGATTACCTGCCCCATAGGCTTGCCTGGCATGTTATGCAGCGCAAACACATAATCGGGTGCTATCTGCTGAAAAGCAGGGGAGTGCAGAACAGCCCAGGCGCCTGCACCGTTTTCTTCTGCCGGCTGAAACAGCAAGACTACCCGTCCTTTTTCCAGTGGGTGATGGTGCAACAGACTGGCAAGTCCAGCTAAAATAGCCATGTGCCCGTCATGCCCGCATTTGTGACTAACGCCTTTCTGAATAGAGGTATAAGGCAGTTCATTTTGCTCTACAATCGGCAGGGCATCCAACTCAGCCCTGAAGAGCACGGTAGGCCCGGCATCCGAATCCTTTCCATTAAAGATCATTGCAAAGCCGTTCCCTCCTAAACCTGTAATTACTTCATCGGGTTGGTAGCGCTGCAGGAAACCACGCAAGGTATGGCTTGTCTCAAACTCAAGTCCGGAAAGCTCAGGGTGCTGGTGCAGATGGTGGCGCAGCGCTGTGATCTCTTTCAGGTCAGGTATGGGAAGGGAAGATAGGGTAGAGGGCATAATTAAAATATAGGTATAGGTATAGCTGTCAGTAGGGCTTACGGTGGTTACTGCTAAAACTTTACAAAAAAGCCTGCCCTGCCAGCCTCTTTGTGCTGGCAGGGCAGGCTGTCATTAAGGACAGAGGCCTGTTTAAGAGCTTATTCCGGCACAGATATCATCCACAACCTTCAGCAGCACCTCCCGGATTCTGGAAACACCTTTCCGTACTTCAATCAAATTGGTCTCTTGTTTAGCATTTGCCTCCACAAAGCGCACAACTTCTTTCAAAGACTCGATTTTCATGGTATCAATCGTAGACTTTACCTTGTGAGCCAGTGCACTCACCGTCTTCCAGTCTTCCTGCTCCATGGCTTTATGCATATCCTGTACCGTGACAGGTATGGTATCTGCAAAGAGCTGACGGGCACGGTTCATGAACGCCTGATTGTTGTGAGACATTTTCTGAATGATCTCCATACTGTAGAGCGGCACAGCCGGTGCTTTCTCAACCGGATGCTGTGGTGCTGTAGCAGCAACTTTCACCTGATCGCTGTTTCGCTTTTCAGGAAGCAGGCTGGCTATTTTGGTATAAAGCACCTCTGCTTCAAATGGTTTTGACAGGTAATCATTCATACCTGCGCTCAGGTACTTTTCGGCGTCGCCTTTCAGAGCATTGGCAGTCAGTGCAATTATCGGTATACCTGCCTTCTGCTCATCGGACATGGCTCTGATCTGCAGGGTGGCATCTATCCCGCTCAGCTCCGGCATCTGAATGTCCATCAGGATGATGTCATAATCTGTTTGCTGTACCATCTCCACTGCTTCGAGACCGTTGACAGCCACATCCAGTTGGAAACCCCATTCTTCCATAATCGCCTGCGCCAGGAAGATGTTTACTTCATTGTCCTCCGCCAGCAGCACTTTCACAGCACCTAAACTGCCATAGTCAATATCGACTGTTTCACCTTCCGGCAGCTGGTCCACTTCACTTTTCGGATACGTAATCATAAAGAGGAAGATACTACCACCTTCCGGATTGTCTTCTACCCAGATATCTCCTCCCTGCCGTTCTACCAGGTTTTTGCAGATGCTAAGTCCCAGTCCGGTGCCTCCGTACTTGCGTGTGATGCTGGAGTAGGCTTGCGTGAAGCCCTCGAATATTAGGTCCTTTTTATCGGTTGGCACACCAATGCCTGTATCCTCAACTGCAAACTCAATCGTCAGGGTAGAAGCCGTTTCTTCCAGTGTTTTGGCATGTAGGGTCACGCTTCCTTCCTCTGTAAACTTGATGGCGTTGTTCAGGAGGTTGAGCAGGATCTGGTTCAGGCGGTACGGATCACCCTGCAACAGGGTATGCGGCAAATCAAGTGTGCCAAGCTGAAGTGCAATATCCTTTTCTTCGGCCTTGTACTTCAATGTATGATAAGCAGCCTGCACGGTCTCTTCAATCCTGAACGGAATTGACTCGAGCTCCAGTTTGCCGGCCTCTATCTTGGCCACATCCAGAATATCATTGATGACTACCAACAGGTTGTCTGCAGACTGATTAATGATCTTGAGGTAATTAAGCTGCGTTTCGTCCAGTTGGGTCTTGTGCAATAGTCCGCTCATACCCAGTATACCGTTGAGCGGCGTTCGGATCTCGTGACTCATATTTGCCAGGAAATTCTCTTTCACCCGCGCAGATTCCTCCGCTGCCTCCTTGGCGCTTTTGAGTTCGCGCTCTGTCTGGATGCGGTCAGTCACGTCCTGGGCGATACCGATCACATAGGGCTCCTGCCCATCTTCGCTCACCTTGTAGTTCTGGTAATTGAGGAAGCGTTCTTCTTTGTCCTTGCGCAGTATGCAAAGGATGCCTTTTACAACCGTATTTTCCTCAAATTGCTTCAGATACTGCGGGAAGAATTGGCGGTGCAGCAGCGGGAAGAACTGTTTCAGCTCTTTGCCTATTACCTCTTCCTCTTCATAGCCAAGCATTTCCACCAGGTATGGATTGACAGACAGTATAACGCCCTGCATATCATGCGTACACATATAAGCCTGGCTGTACTTGATCAGGTCCCGGTATTTCTTCTCACTCTTTTTGAGCGCCTCTTCAGCCATGCGTCGCTCTGTAATATCACGCGACGAGGACTGTATCTTGATTACATTCCCATCGCTGTCCGTAATAGGCTTGATGCTCGTTTCTACCCAGATATAATAGCCATCGCGGTGCATTTTGCGATGCTGCACCGTCGTGTCATGTTTCTCCTCCAGGGCGACCCGATGTCCCATGGTCTGCACCTTTTCTGCGTCATCCGGGTGTATGATCTGGTAGGCTGATAAACCAACTAACTCAGCAGGTTTGTAGCCTAACATATCTTCCACGGCATTCGAAACATACAGATAAGTGCCTGCCGCATCATGCAGACAAACCAGGTCTCGGGAATTTTCAGACAGCAGCCTGTGAAGCTCCTCGCTTTCCTCCAGCTTTTTGTTGGCGTTATACTGCTCTGTAATATTGGTGGAGATGCCGAGTACATGCACTTCACCATTATTAGCTGTGAGCGGCTTCTTGATAGTATTAAACCACTCCACACGACCATCAGGTAAGGTATAGCTGTCCTGCACACGCAACTCCTGGCCTGTTTGTATCACAATCTGGTCCACGTGGTCATAATGCTGCAGCTCTTGCGAAACGTGGTGCAGGTCATGCGTATTTTGATCCAATAAATCTTCTGGGTTCAGCCCAAATAGGGCGGCGCACTCCTGGTTTACGAGTTTGAAGTTGCCCTCACCGTCTTTTACATATATCAGCGTAGGACTGGTATCAAGCACCAGTCTGATAAAGTCATTTTTCTCCTTTACTTCGATCGCAGCCTTGCGTTCCTCAGTCACATCCCGCACAATCGTGAGTACCTGCTCATCATTATACTTCACAATGCGGCCTTCATAGTAACGCGACTCCAACTCGTAATTTATAGAGTGCATCTGCCCGGTTGCCAGCACATCCTGTATCAGATCGAAGCTTTTCTGACTAAGAGGAGCAGGCAGCATATCGAAAAGCGTTTTGCCGATCACATCAGATGCCTGCATCGCCTGGTACTGCGAGTGTTCATTGTGCATCTCCAGGTATACCCCCTGTTTGTCTATGATAAACATCATGTCTGGTATGGCATCCAGAATAGCCCTTATCTTCGCTTCGCTGGATTTGATTTCCTGCTGTGCATGATGGAGATCAGTGATATTGAGGCCGTGCCCTATAATGATTTTTACCTCGCCCTGCTCATCGAGCACCGGGTTAAGCTTACGAATGTGGTAGCTGGCATTGCCTTGTTTATCGACAAGCTTTTCCTCGAAGGCCACCTGCCGGCGCTCATCCATCGTCTTGTGCAAGTGCTTGCCCCGGGTTTCGATGCGATGCAGCGGCACATTGCGATAGGCGCAGTACTCTTCATTCGTTTTGTTGATGATCCATTCCCGCAGATGAGGGTCTGACACGGCAGCAGGGTTCACGAAAATGTAGCGCAGTTGGTTATCATACACTGCCACATCCGAAGGAAGGTTATTCAGGATAGCTTCATAAAACTCTTTTTGATGGGCTAGTTCCTGGTTCTTCTGGCGCAGTTTGGTGATATCTTCGGCTGATCCAATGATCTGGCTTACTTTTCCATCGGCACTGCGCTTAAACACTGCTTCCCGACAAAAGAGAATTCTGCTTGACCCGTCGCTGGCACGCACACTATAGGAGATCTCACGTATTTCGCCATCCCGGGCACTCAGCATGCCGGAAGTATGCTGCAGCAGCAGGGCCCTGTCAGCTTCCTGTACGACGGACATAAAAAAGTGCCCATCCATAGCATCCAACTCCTGTTGGGTATACCCCAGGATCGTTTTAATACAGTTATTCAGGTAGATGCTTTTGTTCTGGTCGAGATCGTAGATATAGACAATGCTCGGCACCATGTGCATGACGTTTTGCACAAGCTCTGCTGTAGTATCAGACGGATGAGAACGGAGTGACTGTAACTCGCAGGCTAAGGTTTCAGCTCTTGTTTCAGCTTCCTGCCGGGCTTTTCTTTCTTTTTCGAGCTCCTGTTGCAGTTCCTGCAGCTCATATGAAGTTTCCATCATGCAATCAATAAAAACCCGTGTAAAAGAAGAGGCGGATTTATTCGCAAATTATCGCTTTTCAGTGGAGTAACAATCGATGTGAGGATATAATTTAACACAACATGAATTAATTAATAGCCTGCGTCAAAAGCAATTCACTACCGTGCTGGTTGCTATAGCTGTTTAAGTCAACTAAAGCTTCCGCAAGCTTTACAATAAATGGGGATTTTAACGCCGCTCCGGTACGTCCTATGTTAGGGGTAAAACACCATCGAATTAGTTCTATACTAAAATATGAAACAAATATAAATTTGTAAAGAGACCTACAAGTAGCAGGGCTAATAGAAAATAATAAAATGTAGCGCAACGCTATAATTGAGTAATTATGATGGGTGTATACGATAATTCATATTTATTTAAAGATTTGTTTATTTCATATTTTAAAAAATTAAATAAACTTTAAAACTGACAATTTGTGAAGAAACGATAGAATACATACTCTTATGAAATTTGCCCGCCTGAAGGAAGAATTCATCAGCTCCATCATGGATAGCAGCGGCGAGTTGTTCTCTGTGATCGATGCCTCAGGCAATTACCAGTTTGTGGGTGGATCTGTCAGGAATCTGCTAGGTTATCAGCCTGAGGAGCTGGTCTCACGCTCCGCTTTTGAGTTTATACACCACGATGACCGGCCATTGGTTGAGGCTGCTTTGGGGAGTGCGCTCTTCAACAGGACAACTGACCTGCCCAACTTCCGCTTCAGACATCAAAAAGGGAGCTGGCGCTGGATGCAGTGCCGCATTACCAATATGTCGGATAACCCGGAAGTGAGGGGCTACATCACTAACTCAATTGACATAACGGAACGAGTAGAAGTAGCGCGACACCAATTACGCTCACAGGCACATTATGAGTCTCTTTTCCATAATCATCCGGATGCTGTCTTTGAGCTGGACCGTGGAGGTTTTTTTACACTCGTAAATAAGAACTTCCCAGCCCTCACAGGTTATGGTTCAGAAGATATCACAGGTCGTCATTTTCGCGAACTGGTGCTGGAAAAGGATCTTCCAGTTGCCATGAACGCTTTTGTTAGGGCACTGGAGGGAAATGCTCACCAGGTAGAGTTATCCATCGTAAAGCCTAACCGGGAAGAGGTGTACCTGACCATTGCCATTGTGCCTGTCGTGGTAGGGCATGACATCGTTAAAATTCAAGGTATAGCCCGTGACATTACGCTACAGAAAAAATACGATAAGTATCTAGAAGCAGAGTCAAAGCAGCTGCATAATATCATGGAGCGGGTACCGGAGTCTTTTTTCTCACTCGATCAGGATTGGTGCTATACCTATGTCAACAGCTTTTACTGCCAGTATCTGGGTATTTCCAGGAAGGACCTGCTTGGTAAGAACATATGGGATCTGTTTCCGGAAGCAATTGACAGCAGCTTTTATAAGACCTGCCAGCAGGTGGCACAGACGGGTGTACCGGCTATCGCAGAAGCGTCTTCCCCCTATCACAAAGACACCACCATCAATGTTCAGGTATACCCGACAGGGGAGGACATCTCTGTTCACTTTGTGGACATAACTGAAAAGAAAGAAGAGCAGGATCGCCTGGAAAAGCTGTCGCTGGTTGCCAGTAAAACAAATACCTGTATACTTATCAGAAACAGGTTCGGTCAGATTGAATGGGTGAATGAAGCCTTTGAGCAGGTAATGGGATATAAGCTGGATGAGGTAATTCAGCAGGATCCTATAGAACTGCTGACAGGAGAGGAAACTGACCCCAAAACAGTTGCAAAGCTTCTAAAATGCGTAGCCACAGGTAAGCCTTTCAGAGGTGAGATCCTCAATTACACGAAGTATGGAAAAAAAATATGGTTTTACCAGGAGATCACACCTGTACACGGGGAAGACGGGGAACTGATCAAGTTTATATCAATCCGGACCGATATCACACAGCGCAAAGCCAAAGAAGAAGAGCTTGTGAAAGCGACCCGTGAACTGTTCCGGCAGAACCATGACCTGCAGCACTTCAGCTATATGGTTTCCCACAATCTAAGGGCTCCGGCTGCTAACATCATGGGGCTGTCGAGCCTGATGGACCGTACTGATAAAAATGATGCGGTATATGACCAGCTCGTGCAAAAGATCAAATTATCTGCACGCAATCTCGATACGGTCATCCGCGATATGAACCATATTCTTTCCATACGGGATCAGCACGAAGACCTGCACCGTGAAGTGGTATACCTCGCACATGTGGTAGATGAAGCTCTAGCCGTCATGGATCACAAGCTAAACCGTCAATCCTGCAGCCTCCACGTAGCTGTTGATCCGGGTATCCGGCTATTTTCAAACAAGGCCTATCTGCTGGAGATCCTGAAAAACCTGCTCTCAAACGCTGTGAAGTTCAGGCAGAAGGATGTGCCACTTGAGCTGCAAATAACAGCTGCCAGCAAGAAAGGCACAGTGGTACTAAAGATCAGTGACAATGGGATAGGGATGGATATGAGCAGTGTGAAGGAAGACTTGTTCAAGATTTACAAAAAATTTCATGTGGGCTATCAGGGCAGGGGCATCGGACTATTTCTGGTGAAAACATACCTCGAAATACTCAAAGGCAAGATCAAAGTGTCATCAGAACCAGGCAGGGGCACCTGTTTCAAAATCAAACTGGAAGAATATGTTTAGCAAGGTATACATCATTGATGACGATGAAGTGACACTGTATCTCACAGGTCTGGTACTTTCGCTGTACGCCCCGGAAAGCAACTGTGTCAGCTTCCAGCATGCGCCTGATGCGTTGGACCAGTTGAAGCATGATCTGAAAGAGGATAGTCTGCCGGGTTTTATTTTCCTGGACCTCAACATGCCTGTCATGGATGGCCTGCAACTGCTGGAGGCACTGGGTACTATTTTCAGCGACGTGCACACCCTGCCACAGGTATACGTGCTTACCTCCTCGATCAGTGAGACAGACAAAGTCGCATGCAGGAAGTATCCGCTGCTGTTGGATGTGATAGAGAAACCGCTGACAGACAAAAAACTTGAGGAGATAAGCTTACAAAACACGTCGATTCCTTTTGGGAGCCGTACATTAAAAAGCGACCCTATATGACTACTTCAGGTATCCCTTTACCAATGGATATAAATAAAGAATTTGAACTGTATCAGTTCGAAAAACTTAACCAGACGCTTTTTCTTAACCACCCGGATGCCATCTTCCTGCTGGATCTGGAGGGGAAGTTTATGATGGTAAATGAGGAGGTATGTCGCATCACGGGGTATGATCGGGAAGTGCTGATCGGGCAAAGTTTTGAGCCACTCATAGAAGACAGCAAGAAGGCCTTTACGCAGGAGCGTTTCCAGAATTCAATGCAAGACAAACCACAGCGCTACGAAACTTCCATTGTAACTAAGAACGGCATCAAATACCTGGACGTCACAAACTTTCCGCTCAAAAATGACACCCGCATTCTGGCTATCTTTGGCATCGCTAAAGACATTACCGAAAAGAAGCAGAAGGAGATAGAGCTTGAGAAATACACTGCGCTCCTGAAAGTACACAATGATGAGCTGGAGATCTTTCGGAAAATACTGGCCCATGACATGCGAAAGCCGGTCGCCAATGCTCTTGGTTTTGCACGGCTTCTGCAATGCAACCTGGCAGAGAACAAGGAAAAGGAGGTAAAGCGCTATTTACTGCACACCGTGGAGTCTATTGACGTGATGTTGCGCGACCTGAATGAATTGATTGCTTTGCAGTCGACGGGTAAGGAAAGCAAGGAGGAGGTGGATGTCAGCAAAACCATTAAGCGTATCGTCAATTTCTTTCAGGAAGAGATCCGTCAGGCCAATGCAAGTGTAGATCTGGAAATAGCGGATAACCTCCAGATCCATACCATCAAGGCATATTTCAACAGCATCATTCGCAATCTGATCTCCAATGCCTTGAAGTACCGCAGCCTGGATCGTCCTGCCAGTATCACCGTAAAAGCTTTTTTGCATGACGAGCTGATTACCATAAAAGTAAAAGACAATGGCATTGGCATGGATCTCGGCAGCATAGGCCAGGAAATGTTCCAGATGCACCGCCGATTTGCTCCAAAAGCAGCAGAGGGAAACGGACTGGGACTCTACATCGTGAACCAACAGGTCAGGCTAATGGGTGGTCAGATCAACGTTGAAAGTGAAGTAGACAAAGGCTCCACCTTTACGATCACGTTACCTACGCACTAAACCAGCTGTAATTTCCGGAACGCAGCGCAATCCACGGTTTATAAAAAGACCACTTCTAAACCTTACTTCACAATAAGTTCGTTGCTCTGGATCATCCGATAGATCGTAGACTTACCAATGTCAAGTTTGTCGGCTACCAGCAGCACATTGTAGTCATACCTGTCCAGGAAGCGCTGGATGATGGCGGTTGTATATTCCTTGAGGCTACGTTCTTCAGCCAGAAAATCCTTTTCGGTATGGCTGGCCGAGAAATTGATATCCTGCTCCTGTATGGCGTCTTCGTCAGCCAGTACGACAGCCAGTTCCACCAGCGCCTTCAGTTCACGTACGTTACCCGGGAAAGCATAGGAGAGGAGTTTCTGCTGCGCTTCAGGTGACAGATATTTGCGCCCGAGTCCATTCTCCTTAGCGAAGGCATCAATGAAAAATTTTGCCAAAACCAGTATATCGCTTCCCCGATCGCGCAGCGGTGGCAATTGAATCGGAAGACCGAGCAAACGGTAATACAAATCTTCTCTGAACCGCCCTTTCTTTACTTCTTCAGCCAGGTTTTTATGGGTCGCTACGATAATGCGGACATCCACCGGCACGACAGCGTTTCCTCCCACGCGCGTGATTTCTTTTTCCTGTAGTACGCGGAGCAATTTGGCCTGCAGACTGATGTCAAGTTCACCAATCTCGTCCAGAAATATGGTGCCTTTGTTCGCTTCCTCAAACTTACCAAGGCGGCGTGACACGGCGCCGGTAAAGGCACCCTTTTCGTGGCCAAACAGCTCACTTTCGATCAGCTCACGGGGTATGGCCGCTACGTTTACGGCAACATAGGGAGCTTTTTTGCGGGTGCTGTTATAATGTATAGCCTTTGCAACCAACTCCTTACCTGTACCCGTCTCACCATGCACCGACACGGTGATATTGGTTTTAGAAGCTTTGTCCATCAGGTTAAACACCTTCTTGATAGCATCACTGTTGCCAATGATCACTTTGCCGAAATCATATTTCTGGCCGATCTCTTCTTTCAGGTGGTCAATCTCTTCACGCAGCGACACATTTTCCCGGATCTTATTGATCGTGTTCCAAAGGCGCTCGGGCGTGTCTTCGTCTTTTACTATGTAGTCATAGGCACCCAGCTTGAGAAGGTCCACAGCCGTGGCAACATCTTCCTGGCCCGAAATCACCACAACCTGTACATCCGGGTTTTGCTCTTTTATACGTTTGAGTACCTCTGATCCGTTTTTGTCAGGCAGCGAGTAGTCCAGCGTCACCACATTCGGGCGCAGGTGCATACTGGAAAGGCAGTCGTTGGCTGAGTGAAATTTCCGGATTTCATAGTCTGGATTCAATGAAAGGTGGTATTCCAGCAGTTCGCTGTACCATACATCATCATCCAGTATAAATATCTTAAAAGAACCGTTTGTCATCAGGGAGTGGGATAATTGCAAAATTTGAGTCAAATATAACTGAAAAGTTATACCCTGTTAACAGAATCCAGCTCATTTTTGGTTTAACTGTACCGCTTAATTAACATTTCAAAATAATATTATAATCAGCCATGGTTCAGTACTTTACATGAGAAGGCATGGACTGCCTTCTCATGAGCAGCTTGGTTTTTAAACCCCGGTTGGAGTATTGTTCAATTAAAACAGGCGCACCTATGCAGGAAAGAACATTTACGGATGATACCAGGCAGCTCACAATAAGCCTTCGTGATTCACTGGACAACCAGTACAATAGTTTTAAGATGATACTGCCGGAGTTGCTGATCTCATTCGTTCTTCTTCTCATCTTTACATTTGTGGCCGGAAAACGCAGCATGCTGGTGCAGAACCGGCCAGGCAGGAGGGTGGACGATCCGCTGCTTGTCAACTGCGTGTCGAACTTCGTGCGCTAGGGCTTCATCCTGATCGGCCTGATGATCATGCTGCAACTGATTGGCCTGACAGGTATAGCAGGGGGCCTTCTGGCGGGTGCTGGTTTGTCAGCCTTTGTAGTGGGTTTTGCGCTAAAAGACCTTGCCGAAAATTTCCTGGCAGGTATCATACTTGCTTTTAACCGGCCATTCCGGATAGACGACACAGTAAAGGTGCGTAACTTCTATGGCAAGATCATAGTACTGATCTGGGTGCATACCTACGATTACAAAATGACAATGCTCGTACTCAAAGCCCAGGCCATGGACTGTGTGAAAAAGGCGCTCCAGGAGCACAATATACTGCAGGTAGCTAAATAAGTCGGACTAGGCCTTCGTATTGATGACCTCACACTTGGCCCGCACAAACATGAACACGCCATAGCAGATCAGTCCCAGGGCCAGTATACCCAGCAGGTAAGATCCATACGAAGCTTCCTCCAAAAATTTGAAGGCCTGCGAACTACTACCGGCCTCACGGAAATTAGCCTTGATGGCAGCCCGCAGCAGCAGGTACCCAATGATTAGCCAGACAATACCACGGGCTATGTAACCAACCAATCCGGCACGAACAAGAGTGGTTCTAACCTCAGGCTGCAGTTGCTGTGACTGCACTTTGTTCATATACTTGCCGGAATAGGCCCGGTAAAACTGGTAGAGCCCCATGATCATGGTGCCGACGGCCACAGCTCCCAGCAACCATTGCCCGAAAGGTTGTGCCAGTAACTCGCGGGCAAGCGTTTGCCTGGAATCTGTTCCGTTGCCTCCGCCGTTACCCAACAGCAACTGCGCTGCCGTAAAGGCAAGTGCCCCGTAAACTATTCCGCTGAATGCATAGCCTATGCGTTTGCCTATACCTTTGGCATCATTGCCATTATCTTCTGTGTCGCGGATGGCCTGTATAAGTCGCCACAAGGTATAGCAGAGCATACCAGCCACCACAATAGCAAGCAGCACCTGCCCATATGGCTGCTCCATGATAAACTGAAACACCCCGGTCTTGCCGGCACCCTGTTCGGTCTGTCCGCCCAGTTCGAAAGCCGCCATAAAAGCCAGCGCTCCAACAAGGCAGTACACGACTCCTTTAGCAATCAGGCCGATGCGGGCGAATCGTATGACCCACTCCGGACGAGGGGAAGGTATACGGGAAGGGGAGATTGAAATATCCATAAGGTATGTATAGTAACCTTCCCATACACGCAAACTTAAAGCTAAAGTTTAGCACCCTGACTATAAGTTTTTGAACCGCTTGAAAGCCTCTTCTTCAAGCCGTGCACGATGATCAGGATGCGCGATCCCGATCAAGGCTTTGGCCCGCTGACGCAGGTTTTTACCATATAAATAAGCCACCCCATACTCTGTTACCACATAGTGCACGTGGGCACGGGTGGTCACTACGCCGGCCCCCTGGTTAATATAAGGCGTGATCCGCGAGATACCTTTATTGGTGACAGATGGCAGTGCAATGATAGGTTTCCCGCCTTTGGAGAGGGCTGCTCCCCGGATAAAATCCATTTGGCCGCCTATACCTGAAAACTGGTAGGTACCAATGGAGTCGGAAACTACCTGGCCGGTCAGGTCAATCTCTATCGCGCTGTTGATGGCAGTTACTTTGGGGTTAGAGCGAATGACGGTCACATCGTTCACGTAGTCAGAACTCAGCATGGTGATCAGCGGATTGTCATCTACAAAATCATACAGTTTGCGGTTGCCGACAATAAAGCCGGTCGCGATTCTTCCCGGGTGCTTCGTCTTGAATTCGTTGGTGATAATTCCCTGTTCCACCAGCGGGAGGATGCCATTGGAGAACATCTCCGTATGAATTCCCAGTCCCTTGTGGTTGGTCAGGCTTTTGAGCGTGGCATCCGGTATACCGCCTATACCCATTTGCAGGGTGGCTCCGTCTTCTACCAGTTCGGCAATGTAACGGCCAATGGTCTCTTCAGTCTGGGTGATGCGCTGGCCATAGTCAACTTCCGGCAGCGGCTCGTTCACCTCCACCAGTGCATCGAAACGGCGGATGTTGATCAGGGCGTCGCCATGGGTGCGGGGCATTTGCGGGTTTACCTGCGCGATGACGTGCTGCGCACTGATAACCGCCTGGCGGGCGATGTCAACCGAAACACCCAGGGAGCAGAAGCCGTGGCGGTCGGGTGGCGACACGTGCACAATGGCTACATCCAGCGGCATGATGCCGGAGCGGAACAGGTTCGGAATTTCACTCAGGAATATGGGCACATAGTCGCCGCGACCACTGTTTACAGCCTCCCGCACATTGGCCGACACAAAAAGGGAGTTAATATAAAAGGCATCGCTGCATCGTTCTTCTGCGCAGGGCATATCACCAAAAGTGGATATGCTCACGAGCTCCACATTGCGCAGCTCGTCAGCACGCTCGGCCAGCTTGTGCAGCAGGTACTGCGGTGTGGCTGCACTGCCATGCACAAACACGCGATCACCAGACTTGATAACATAAAGTGCTTCTTCAGCTGAGGTGTACTTCAATTGGGGTTGATTCATGGGTTCCTTGTTTTTGATCTTAAGCCTTGAGCGTATCGCTTAACTTACGGCTGGTCAGATGCTCGGTTTGAAATGCCTCTTATTTCGGGCCACCATATTTATTTATTCGCAAAAGAATATATAAATTTGACAGCAAGCGATGATAATTGTCACTCTTAAAAATGAGCTTGCGTAAGGAGGGGAGGAGAAGAGCCTGCTGCCTTTGCCCTACAAACACCAGCATCTACTATGAAAAGCATGAAAAATAAACTGTCCTCAGCGCTATACCTCTTTCTGTGCGCTCTCTTTTTCAGTTCCTGCGTAGCCACTTCCGGCATCGAAAACACCAGCACGATCAGTTCATCAGAGGGCGTTTTAAGCAAAAAAAGCACCTATGCCTGGTACCAGCCCGCACCCTCTGCTCAGCCAGCTTATGGACCGGGCTTTGATGCAGATCTGCACAAGCACCTGCTGCAATCAATAGAGGAAGAACTGCAGCGCAAGGGCTATACCCAAACCACCGTAAATCCGGATATGTTAGTAGCTTATGATGTGAGCGTTTCGGTGCCTGATGCAATGGACAAGCCAGAACTGTATGGACCGGGATTTGGGTACAGCTACGCCTACATGTCCGGCTACAGGTATAGCTATGGCAATGCGGAACTGCCTGGTTACCGCGCAGTAGACCTTTTTAAGCAAGGCACGCTGATAGTAGATGTGATCGACCCGAAATCGAAACAGCTGCTCTGGCGGGGCTGGACGGAAGGCGCCGTCAAGAATTTTGATGCAAGCTACAGCAAAGTGAGAAGTCTGGTGCAGGAAATTGTAAAGCGACTGCCAACCGCTATGCAACCTTAAGATAAAACCCCGCCAGAGCAGCGGGGTTTTCTTTTTTCGGACTTAATCAGCCCGTACAAAATTATTGAAGCGCATCACATCGGCGGGCTTGCCAACCACGTAAACTACGTCTCCCCGTTTCAATATTGTCTGGGCATTGATCTCCAGCAATGTATCGCCATCACGCTTTATACCTACCACAGTGATTCCAAAACGATTGCGCACATCGGCTTCTATAAGTGATTTACCCACCAGTGAGTCATCTTTGGTATAGATCCGCAGGCTGGCTACTTCAATATCTGGCAGGTCTGTTGAGATATTTCCTGCATTGGTTTTGCTGCCTGTCAGGCTGCGCAGCATATCATAATTATCTGCCCGGATGCTGTAGGTAAAGTTGGCAATTTCATCACGCGGCATCAGGTATTTGGAAAGCACGCGGGTAAAAATTTCGATCGACGTTTCAAACTCCTCAGGTATAACCTCATCGGCTCCCAGCCGGAAGTTTTCTTCCATCTCCTGCACGAAGCGGGTTCTGACAATGATGTGTACTTTGTCGCTCACCTCTCGGATGCTGGAAATGATTCGCTTGGTCGCCTCAGGGTCAGAAATAGCGATCACCACCACCCGGGCCTTGTGGATATTGATATGGGATAAGATGACACCATGCACTGCGTCACCGTAGAGTATGGACTCCCCCCGCAGGCGTTCTTCTTTTACGGTAACGGCATTGAGCTCCACGATCACGTAAGGTATGCTGGCATGGCGGGCAGCTTTAGCCACATTGCGACCGTTTATGCCATAGCCGATGATCACAATGTGGTCTTCCATGTGGTGCATATCATCTGAAGCATCGGCATTTGCCGGGGCATTGGGAATCTGGTTCTTGGCCGGCACCCAGCGAGCACTCAATTTATTGGCAATGGTATGGAAAGATCCGATCACAAAAGGGGTAACCGCCATGGTCAGCAGCGATACAGAAAGGAAATACTGGTACACCTCCTGGGAGAGCAGGCCACTGTTTATACCTGTTTTGGAGAGAATAAACGCAAACTCACCCACCTGAAATAGTGAAAGACCAACCAGTATAGACGTTCGCAAGGGGTACTGCAGAATCCGGGCGGCCATGGCAGCGATGGTACCTTTCAGAATAAAGGTGCAGACAGTCAGCAGCAGGATCAGTGGCAAGTGCTGCAGCATAAAGCCAAAGTCGAGCAGCATACCGATTGACACGAAAAAGAAACTGGTGAAGATCTCCCGGAAAGGCAGAATGTTACTGGTAGCCTGGTGGCTATACTCGGACTCTGAAATGATCAGACCAGCCATAAAGGCACCCAGCGCCAGCGACAACCCGAGACTCTGCGTCAGCCAGGCCACCGCAAAACAAATGACCACAATGCTGAGGATGAAAAGCTCCTTGCTCTTGGTCTGGGCCACTATAAACAGAAGCTTAGGCACCAGGTAACGGGCACTTATCAAAACGAACACAATCACAAAAGCACCCTTGAGTACCATAAGCAGTAGCTCAACCACGATGTTCTCAGAGCCGCCTGCCATCAGCGGAGCAACCAGCATCATGGGCACTACCACAATATCCTGAAAGATGAGAATGCCCAGCACCACCTTTCCATGCGGACTGTTAATCTCGCCTTTGTCCTGCAATAGCTTGAGCACAATGGCCGTACTGCTAAGGGCAAACAGGAAACCGACAAAGAAACCCTCGGCTGCTGAAAAGTTGAACATCATCAGGACGAGGCCAACCAGCAAAATAGTAACGAGGACCTGGGTAGCGCCTCCCAGTAAGACAGTCCGCTTGATCAGGGCCAGGTTACGCAGCGAAAACTCCATCCCGATAATAAAGAGAAGCAGGATTACACCAATCTCAGCCAGTATCTCAATGTCATGTACATCTGTAATCAGGTTGAGACCGTGCGGACCAGCGATTACACCCGTCATCAGGAAACCCAGAATGGTGGGTAGCCTGAAGCGCTGAAAGAGCAGAATCACCACCACGGCCAACCCCAGAATAATAACGACGTCAGATAGTAAAGGAATTTCCATTCGATTTTAATTTGCCCAGCGGTCTTTCTTATTCGAGTATCAACCTGCCTGGGTTGAAAGATGGAGCAATATAGTGAAGTATTAAAAGGATTTTGATATAAAAAAGGAAGGTGAGTGGCATTGGGCAAATGTTTTTATAAATCAGGCGACAGGTTTTTTGGCGGATTATTTTTGCGCTATATTTAGGGTTCGGAACCACATAACAGCGCTATACCTTATGAAACAGTACCTGGACCTGATGCAGCATATCCTCGACAAGGGGGTGAAGAAAGAAGACCGTACCGGCACCGGTACGCTCAGTGTGTTTGGTTACCAGATGCGTTTTGATCTGGCGGAAGGCTTTCCGCTGGTAACAACCAAAAAGGTGCACCTAAAGTCTATCATCCACGAGTTGTTGTGGTTCCTGAAAGGGGATACCAATATTTCCTACCTAAAGGAGAACGGGGTCACCATCTGGGATGAATGGGCGGATGCAAACGGCGACCTGGGCCCGGTATACGGTTCGCAGTGGCGCAGCTGGCCTACACCAGACGGCCGCCACATTGACCAAATCACACAAGTGGTGAATCAGCTCAAGAACAATCCCGATTCCCGTCGTATCATTGTAAGTGCCTGGAACGTGGCTGAGATTGAGAACATGAAGCTGCCACCCTGCCACGCCTTTTACCAGTTTTATGTAGCAGAGGGCAAACTGAGCTGCCAGCTGTACCAGCGCTCTGCCGATGTTTTCCTGGGCGTGCCGTTCAATATTGCCTCCTATGCCTTGCTGGTTTTGATGATGGCACAGGTGACAGGCCTGGAGCCAGGGGAGTTCATCTGGACCGGTGGTGATACGCACCTATACCTGAACCACCTGGAGCAGGCTGAGTTGCAACTCACCCGTGAGCCACACGCACTGCCAACTATGCGTCTGAACCGGGATGTAAAGGAAATTTTCGACTTTAAGTACGAAGACTTCAAGCTGGAGAATTACGTGTCGCACCCAGGTATAAAGGCACCTGTTGCGGTATAACATCTTAAGTAATAGCGATATAAATCAAAAGGCCCGAAGCTAAACTTCGGGCCTTCTTCATTAAGGATTTGTTGACCATATACCGGCCTCTTTGATGAACACGCGGCGATTTAACTTCAGCTGCGCGACGATCAGTTCGGCAAAATCCTCGGGCTGCATCACGCGCTCCGGATTGCCATCGGTGAGTTTCAGTTCGATAGCCAGCTCTGTTGCCACTGTGCTTGGCGTGAGGGTGCTCACCCGGATGTTGTGCTTGCGCACTTCCTGCATCAGCGACTCCGACAGACCGATAACAGCAAACTTGGAGGCACTGTAGGCACTTGTTACCGGGGCTCCACGTTGTCCGGCTGTAGATGATATGTTGATGATGTCACCAGTCTGGCGCTCGATCATTTCCGGCAGCACGGCACGTGTCACATAATACACCCCCATCAGGTTCACACGGATGATGTTTTCCCAATCAGCTGGTTCCAACTCCAGGAACTTCCCAAACTTAGCGGTACCCGCGTTATTGATCAGGATATCTATCGGGCCAAGTTTAGCACCAATTGCCTTCACTGCTTCGTTAACTGAATTTATGTCGGTCACGTCGGCAGTTGCAACGGCAGCTTTTACACCCATCTTCTCAACTTCTGATGCCACTTCTTCTAATTGAGAGGTAGTGCGTGCCAGCAAGCCTACGTTTACGCCTTCCTGGGCCAGCGCAATCGCAATGGCTTTTCCTATACCTTTACCAGCACCCGTAATCAGGGCGCTTTTTCCTTTTAATGATTCCATTTTGTAAGCATTAATGTTTGTAGCTACAAATATACTACAGAATGCGGTAAAGGTTCATATGCTATACCTGATTGCTTACAATATGCTAACGCTTGAAGGGGAGTACACGCTTTTCGGTGCTGCTTTGCATGGCCAACTCAATTACCCGGATGGTATTTCGCGCCTGTTCCGGCTTTACTTCAAGTTCTGCTATACCCTGTATGGCATCACGCACATTCTCGTAGTATCCCCGGTAGTCACCCTGTTCACTCTGAATTTTTCCGACCAAATGTTGTCCTTTGAGTTCAGTATCCAGTTTTCCCCAGATCTCTTCCAGCTCAGTTCCCCAATCTGCACCTGTAGGAGAGAGCCCTGCCTTTAATGCTGCTTCCTGCACGTCCAGGCCATACTTTACAAAAGACCCCTTATCACCCGAAAGAATAAAGCGTGGACCAGGCTGTTTTATCAGCATACCTGCTTTCAGTATAGCTTTCAGGCCATTGGCATAATAGAGCGTCAGGTCAAAGCTATCGATAATCTGTCCGCCGCTACGTTGTGTACGCAAGTCAGCATAGAGTTCTTCAGGTGTACCAAACAGCACCAGTGCCTGATCGATCAGGTGTGACCCTAGATCGTACAGAATACCTGTGCCAGGTTGCTCTTCTTCTTTCCAGGTCTCGGAAGCAGGTATAGGCCGGAAGCGATCGAAATGGGCTTCGTACTCTACCAATCGCCCCAGTAATTGATTATCTATTAGTTTCTTGACAGTTTTAAAATCACTGTCCCACCGGCGATTCTGGTAAACGGTCAGCAATTTCCCCTTTTGCTTTGCCAACTCAACTAGCTCACTTGCCTCCTCCGAAGTAACGGTAAAAGGCTTCTCGACCACTACATGCTTGCCGGCTTCTAATGCTGCTTTGGCCAAACTGTAGTGCGTGTCGTTGGTCGTGGCCACGATCACCAGGTCAATAGCTTCGTCCTCCAGGATTCTGCCTGTTTCGGCTACAACTTCAGCATCAGGATATAGCCTATTGGCCAGGGCAATGCTTTCAAGGCGATTGGCTTTTATTTTGGTGAGTTTCAAGCCTTCTACGGCCGATATAATTGGCGCATGAAACACCCGTCCGGCCATACCGAAACCCAGTATTCCCACTGAAATTTGTCTTTTCATGATACTATATTCAGATGTCTATCCCGGTTTGACAACGAGGCTGCTTCTTATAAGTTTGTCGAGCTAGGCTTAAGTTATCCGGTACAGATGTTCCGGTTTCTGTGACTCTTCCTCTGAGCCATACCTGTACATTAGATATTGATGCTATTTATACCTTCTGAATATTCAGAGGCATAACATTCCTGTCATAAAGGTAAAACTGATTCGCTATTCGTTGGCCTCCAAATCAAAAAATATGATTAATATCTGAAAAAACCTATTTTAGTAAACTTTTATAAACACTTAAACCTGATTACTTGAAGCAACCTTTACATTCTTTCACCAGAATTAAAAGATTAGGCGGAACCTTATTAACCACAATTTGGGCGCTAAGCTCCTATGCCCAGTCCGCCTCGCCTGACACTGCCAACACGAGCAATGAATTCAGGGTAAAGACGGCACAGCAAGTGTCGAAAGAGCAGCTGAACAAGGGATTTGTTTACAATGCCGAGCAATTGCTGACAGGTCAGCTTACCGGGTTGCGCATAGTGCCAGCCGGAGGCGCTCCAGGGGCCAGTGCGGAGTTAGTGCTGCGTTCGGGCACATCGCTGTTTGGTAACAATAGCCCTTTGCTGGTAATTGATGGCGTTTTGCTTGATCCTTTCATTCATTCACTGCACACCAGCAACCTGGCATTTCTGAATCCGGAGGATATAGCCTCTTTTTCACTGCTAAAGGACGCATCTACGACAGCCTTGTACGGAGGAGCCGCTGCAAATGGTGTACTGCTCATCACGACGAAGTCAGGGAAAGCAGGTGATAAAATCCGTTTACAGTACAACTCTACTGGAGCGGTATCTAGCTTGCGCAAAAGGGCTGATATCTTTTCTGCGGAAGAGTTCAGAGACCTGATCCGAGAGAAATATCCGAATCGGCAAGGCCTTTTAGGCGAACACGACACAGACTGGCAGAACGAGATTTACCGTACGGGTTTCGGATTGACCAACAACCTAAGCCTGAGCGGCACGATGGGGCCAGTGCCGTACCGTGTTTCAGTTGGACAGTTGAAGCATAACGGAATCCTGGAAACTTCCGGGTATAAGCGAAACACATTGGCCCTTAACCTTAAACCCAGCCTGTTTCAGAAACACCTGACTTTCAATCTGTCAATCCATAACTCCGGGCAGAAATTACAGCTAGCCGATGAGCGGGCTATACCTGCCGCGATGGCTTTTGACCCCACGCAGCCCGTGTATGCTGACAACAAATACGGAGGCTATTTTACTTACATCCGTCCGGATGGCTATGTGCTGGGGAGCCAGATCAATCCGGTGAGTCTTTTGGAGCAAAAGGAGAACCGGGAGAATATAAGAACACTCTCTGGACAGGCACTTGTGAAATACAGGCTTCACTTCCTGCCTACCCTGACAGTCAACTACAGGTATGCCTACTTCAAGTCCGATAGTGATTACAGAAGTAATATATCCTCTGACATGGCTTCGCGTCAGTACAGTCCGATTAATTTTATCACGCATGACCTGGAATCAAAAATCATACATTCAGAGGCATTTATTGGGCTGGACCAAGCTATACCTGGCTTAAGCAGCAAGCTGGACCTAATGGCTGGTGCCATGAAAACAAAACGGGAAACCGGGTCAGAGTCTGCAGAAAATAATAGAGACGACTTACTGTACGCAAGAGGTAGAGGCTACTGGTCTGAGCAGGAAAACCTAAGCTACTATGGCAGCCTGGCCTATACCTTGCTGGACCGCTATACCTTGAAAGGCTCTTTCCGGAACCTGTCTGATTTGAATTACAAGAAGGATACATTCCGGCAGCAGTCTATCGCATTAGGTATAGGCTGGGATATCAGAAGAGAGGCATTTTGGGCCAACTCCGATTATATTTCTCATTTGAAACTCAGGGCCGATGCGGGTAGTTTCAGCAGGCTGGATGACCCCAACAGGTTCAGAACTGTTGTGTGGGCGCCAGTGCAGGGCAACCCATTTGACTATGGCTATATTGGTTCTCAACTTGAAGTTGAAACAGAGAAGACAATAGAAAAAAGTATAGGATTGGAGTTTGGACTAATGCAGAACACACTTACGGGAAGCTTCGGCTACTTTCAAAATAAGTCAAGTGACCTGCTTTTACCTTACAGGCTTCCAATTGGAAGTGGCTCTGGGTCAAGGTATGTGAGTTTGGGTAGCCTAAGCGTATCCGGCTTGGAAACATCACTGCAATATACTGTCATTCAGAAAGAAAGCGCCTACCTAATGCTGGGGATGCATGCCACTTTTGTCAAGAACCGGGTGACCAGTATCGGGGAATTACAAGTGTACACTTTCGCTGATAATGATTATGGCCTTAAGTTAGCCATTGGAGAGCCTGCACAGGTATTCAATCTTTTGAAGCAGTTATATGATAAAGACGGGAAACCAATTCAAGGAGGATATGAAAAAAACGAATATGGCTTTGTCGAAAGAAAACCAATGGGATCGAGCCAACCTAAGGCATATTTTGGACTCAGTTCCAACGGCGGTTTCGGGAATTGGGAAATGTCTTTTCTTATGCGGGGTGCTGCAGGACAAGAGGTATTTAATCACGCGGACGCACAGCGCAGCTGGCTGAATGCTAATTATGAAGATTGGTACGTTTCCAACGCGAACCGCAGTTATCTGGAGACCGGTTTAATAAGTCCACATTCTGAGTCCAGCCATTTTCTCGAAGATGCCGCTTTTTTGCGTTTGGAATATTTGCAGCTGGGCTACAATGTTGGGAAAGTGCTTGGCAGCAAAGTTGACATCAGAGTCAATACCACAGTACAGAACGCTTTTGTATTAACCAGGTATAGCGGCCAGGATCCGGAAGTTGCGAATGGTATAGACAAGGCACACTATCCGCAACCCCGAACTTTCTCCCTCGGTTTAAATCTGAACA
This sequence comes from Pontibacter sp. LHS1, assembly GCF_058932855.1. Lineage (NCBI taxonomy): Bacteria > Pseudomonadati > Bacteroidota > Cytophagia > Cytophagales > Hymenobacteraceae > Pontibacter > Pontibacter sp. LHS1. The sequence goes on along the minus strand of NZ_JBZYWF010000010.1, from coordinate 8,477 downwards.
TTTGAAGGGTATAGAAAAGGCAGCCTTTGTTCTGAGGTAGCATTTTCTTTACATGCACACTACATGCACACTCGAAGCCTAAAGCTGTAAACCCGTTTTCAGATACTGCAGCCATTTGTGAGAGACACTTACTTGCTGATCTTCCAGCCCCTCTATACCTCGTATACCTGTTACATTCGCTGCAAATAAAGCTTCTGCCTGTAGCAGTTCTTCGGGTTTGGCTAAAACTTCCCGTACCGCTATACCTTGCTGCTGACACAAGCGCAGGATGTTTCTACGCAGAATTCCGTTCACACAGCCCGTTTGCAGGGCAGGGGTATGCAGAACACCCTCCTTTAGCCAGAAAAGGTTTGAAGAAGTCAGTTCCGCCACATGCCCCTGTGCATCCAGCAGCAACATATCATCAAAGCCTTTGTTTTGCTTTTCTATACCTGCCAATACATAAAGTGGCGCTTGAGGTCCTTTGAAATGGGAGAGAGGCGAAAAGCATGTTCTAACTGTCTCGCAGATACCGATCTTTATACCAGTATCGGGTATAGCTTGGGTGGGTTCAGCGGTAGCCATCCACTCGATTTCGTTTGTCTTTGGAGTATACAAACCATCACCCGCACGCCACACTTTCAGCTTCAAACGTCCCATCTTAAGAGAGTTACGCTGTTTTGCTAGACACAAAAGGTTCTCTTCCAGTTCGCCATTCCAAAAATAGTCAGGTATAGCTAGTCGTAAAGCCTCAGCAGCTTCCCGCATACGAGTCTGATGGTCTCGCCAAAAACGCAAATTCCCGTCCACCACCATGACCGTTTCAAAATAACCGTCATTGTACTGAAAAGCCCGGTTGGTGATAGGAAGTTTCAGGTCTTGTATCGGGAGGAAGTGATTGTTGTAGAGAAGCAAAGGAGTTTAGGAGTTTAAAAGTTAGAGAGTTTAGAAATTATACATTTTTGTCATCTTGGAAAGATCTCGTTGGCGAGTCGCAAAGGGTTTTAAAACAGGCAACCAAGATTCCTTCGGAATGACAGGTAAATGGGTGCAATACGTATGTATAATGTGCTATTCTCAACCTGAATGACTATCATCTAATCAAAGCAAACCGTTTCCCCGGCAGGGCTTTTACCATCCCCTTAAACTCCAAGGCCAGTAGCACAGAGGCTAGCTGACTAACGGGCACCTGGGCTTTCCACCCTAAATTATCCATTTGCTCTTCGCCGGACTGAATCAGCACCTGCAGTACCTGCATTTCTTCGGGAGTAAAATCTGCCGGATCGAGCGCAGGTATAGCAGAAGCTCGTTTAGAGGCTAGTTTGTCCTCCACATCCCAGTTGAGTAATTCAATCAAGTCTTGCGTGGAGGTAAGTACGGCGGCTTTGTGCGACTTGATCAACCAGTTCGTGCCTTCCGACATGGGCGAGTTAATGTTGCCCGGCACTGCCATTACTTCTTTGTCATAGCTGTGGGCAATGTCGGCTGTGATCAGGGTACCACTCTTAAAAGCTGCTTCGATGACAATGGTGCAGTCGGACATGCCGGCGATAATGCGGTTACGGGCAGGGAAACGGGGTGCGTCAGGTTTAGTGCCAAATGTGTTCTCGGTGATCACGCCGCCTTGCTCGAGCATTTTCTCCGCGTACTTCTTGTGCACGCCGGGGTAGATGGTATCGGGGCCAGAGGCCATCACGCCGATGGTTGGTAGTCCCGCCTGCAGGGCGGCACGGTGCGCGGCAATGTCGATGCCATAGGCCAGTCCGCTCACGATCATGACGTTGTAAGGCTTCAGCTCCTCCACAATCCGCTCCGTCACGGCTTGTCCATAACTTGTTGGTTTACGGGTACCTACAATGCTGATGATACGACGATGGTTTAAGTCAGCATTGCCCCTGAAATAGAGTAGAGGAGGTGCGTCTGGAAACTGCTTGAGCCGGTTGGGGTACAGCGGCGAGGTGTAAAAGAGCAGCTGTACATTTTTTTCAGCAGACTTTTTGAGCACTTCTTCAGCCTCCAACAGAGCCTGCCGGCCGTTATCGCGTATACTTTTAGCTACACGTTCACCCACACCCGGCACTTTCATCAGCTTCGGCACAGGTGTGTCAAACACGGCTTTAGCAGAGCCGCAATAGCTCACGAGCACCTTCGTCAGCTGGTCACCGACGTGGGGTAGAAACGACAGGGCTACTTCAAATTGGGCTTCTTGTGACATGCACCAAGGTACGCAGGCTTAGCTTTTGGTGTTCAGCTGTTCCTTGATTCCCACCAGAAAGGAGCGTACCTTCTCCAGCGAATTGATGATCTCGATCTTGTCCTTTGTCTGCACCGATTTATTCTTCAGCACTTCCTTGGCGCCCTGTATCGTAAAGCCGCGCTCTTTCACCAAATGGTAAACCGAACGCAGTTCTTCAATGTCCTTGGCCGTGTACTGGCGGTTGCCCTTCTTGTTTTTCTTGGGCTTAAGTTGATCAAATTCTGTCTCCCAGAAGCGGATTAGCGAAGGAGCAACGTCAAATAGGGCAGCTACCTCACCGATGGTGTAGTACTGTTTTTCGATTTCTTTTTCTTTATAAGGCATAGTGTCGTTTTCAGGGTATAGGGCTACAGCACTAATTTTCGGGTATAGCACGCACAATTACGGCTAAAATTGCTACTTTTGCCCTAATGCAGGTCTGCGTAAGCATTGCCCGAAAGGGCTGTTTCTATAAGGCAAAAATTCTATATTTTTTGTTATTAAACAACAAGTATAGCAGATTGTATCTAAAGGCTTAATAATCATAGATGAACTCAGCTGAGATTAGACAAAAGTTTCTTGACTTCTTCGCGCAACGACAGCACCAGATCGTGCCGTCCGCACCCCTTGTGGTAAAAGATGACCCCACCCTGATGTTTATCAACTCAGGTATGGCGCCCTTCAAAGATTACTTTTTGGGCAACAAACCCGCTCCGTCCAAGCGTATTGCCGACACCCAGAAATGTCTGCGCGTATCGGGCAAGCACAACGACCTGGAGGAAGTAGGCTACGACACTTACCACCACACCATGTTCGAAATGCTGGGCAACTGGTCATTTGGCGACTACTTCAAGAAAGAGGCGTTGGCGTGGTCATGGGAACTGTTGACGGAGGTATACCAGCTGCCGAAAGACAGGCTGTATGTATCCGTATTTCAGGGCGATGCTTCTGAAAACCTGCCAATGGACCAGGAGGCTTTTGATATCTGGAAGTCTATGATTGCGGAAGACCGCATTCTAATGGGCAACAAGAAGGATAACTTCTGGGAGATGGGCGATACGGGGCCTTGCGGTCCGTGCTCAGAGATACACGTGGACTTGCGTACCGACGAGGAACGCGCACAGGTAGACGGCAAGACGCTTGTGAACGCTGATCATCCGCAGGTTGTCGAAATCTGGAATAACGTATTCATGGAGTTCAACCGTCTGGCTGATGGCTCGCTGGTAAAACTGCCTGCGCAGCACGTGGATACAGGGATGGGCTTCGAGCGTTTGTGCATGGCCATCCAGGGCAAGCGCTCAAACTACGACACAGACGTGTTCCAGCCGCTGATTCAGTTCATTGCCAAAGAAGCCGGTGTGGTTTATGGCGAGAATGAGCAAGTAGACATTGCCATTCGTGTAATGGCCGATCATATCCGGGCTATTGCCTTTGCCATTTCCGACGGACAGCTGCCATCGAACAACAAGGCGGGTTATGTGATTCGTCGTATCCTACGTCGTGCTGTACGATATGGCTTCACCTTCCTGGACTTCAAAAAGCCATTCCTCTACAAACTGGCTGCCGTACTGGCCGACCAGATGGAAAATGTATTCCCGGAACTTAAGGCTCAACTGAGCTTTGTGCAGCGTGTAATCGAGGAAGAAGAAAACGCTTTCCTGCGCACTTTAGAGAACGGCTTGAAGCGACTCGATGCGCTGGAGGCCAGATTCAAAGAGAACAATAACACCATCGATGGCAAGACTGCCTTCGAACTATACGATACCTTCGGCTTCCCACTCGACCTGACCGCCCTGATTGCCCGTGAAAAAGGCTTGAAAGTGGACGAGGCTGGTTTTGGTGTGGAGATGGAGCAACAGAAGAACCGTTCCCGCAACGCTTCGGCTTCGGAGCAGAGCGACTGGGTAATTGTACAGCCAGACGTGGAAACGGAATTCCTGGGTTACGAGCATGACGTAGCGGATTCGCACATCGTGCGCTACCGTCATGTAAAGACCAAGAATAAGAGCGAGTATCACATAGTGCTCGACCGCACGCCTTTTTATGCCGAAAGTGGCGGACAGGTAGGCGATACAGGTTACCTGATTTCGGATTCAGAGCAAATCGAGGTGCTGGACACCAAGAAAGGAAACGACCTGATTCTGCACATCACATCCAAGTTGCCTAATAATGTAGAAGCGACTTTCAGAAGTGAAGTAGATTTTGAGCGCCGCAACCTGATTCGTAAAAACCACTCAGCTACGCACTTATTGCACGCTGCTTTACGTAAAGTTTTAGGTGACCATGTGCAGCAAAAGGGTTCTTTGGTAAACGAGAAAGTACTACGATTCGACTTCTCACACTTCTCTAAAGTAACGGACGAAGAATTGCGTGAGGTAGAAACCATTGTGAATCAGCGCGTACGTCAGGCTATACCTTTGGAAGAGCAGCGCAACATCCCGATTGCCGAGGCAAAAGAAATGGGTGCCATGGCATTGTTTGGTGAAAAGTACGGTGAGTTTGTGCGAGTGATCGCTTTCGACCGCGACCACTCGGTGGAGCTATGCGGCGGAACACACGTGTACAATACAGGAGAAATTGGCTATTTCAAAATACTTTCTGAAAGCTCTGTAGCCGCAGGTGTGCGTCGTATTGAGGCAACCACGGCTGCTTCGGCTGAAGAGTACATGCAGCAACAGCTGAATGAACTGAATGCCGTTCGTGAAGTATTAGGCACGCACAGCAACATTTCAGGTGCCGTGCAGAAGCTGCAGGAAGACAACAAAGCCCTGCAGAAGCAACTGGAGCAATTCGAGCTGAAGCAGCTGACCAGTCTGAAAGAAAGTCTGGTGCAGAAGGCGCAGTCCATCGACGGCGTAAACTTTGTGGCGGAGAATGTAGATGTATCTACAGCAGACTACCTGAAGAAACTGGCTTTCGACATGCGTCAGGCAGTGGACAACCTGGTGCTGGTGCTGGCCGCTGAAATCGACGGCAAACCACAAATCGCAGTGATGCTGTCAGACAACCTGGTTTCGGACCGTAAGTTAAATGCCAGCCAAATGGTGCGCGAACTTGCCAAGGAAATCAAAGGCGGCGGCGGCGGACAGCCGTTCTATGCGACGGCTGGTGGTAAGGAAGTTGCTGGTCTGCAGGCTGTGCCTGCGAAAGCGCAGGAATTAGTTAAAGGACTGCTACAATAGGTAAATGGCAGGTATAGAAACACCTTGGTTAGAGAAGGCTAAATCATTTTATACCTTTATACTTTGGGCAGTTGGTTCGGCAGTTCCGCTCAGTTTACTGACAAGGTATATGCAACTGGAAAATCCTGTAAAAGAAATAGTAGCTTTTGGCCCCGCAGCACTTGGCTTGTTATTGGCTCCAGTTGGGCTCTTATTTATGCTGAAGAGCTTTCATCAACAAGAGCATAACAAGAAACAGCAATGGATATACCTGCTGGGCTTACTAATGATAAACAGTCTGGCTTTGTACTTAGTCTTTATGATGGTAACAGGAAATAAGCCATTTATCGATTAGTAGATATCCTAAATTAGACAAATAAAAGAACAGCTTTCCAAAAAAGAATCATGGATAAAGCAATAAGAGACAAATACCAGGCGATTATCGGTCTGGAAGTGCACGCCCAGCTGTTGACTGAGAGCAAGGCTTATTCGTCTGACTCGACAGAATATGGCGTGATGCCAAACACAAACCTGAGCGTGATCACACTAGGTCATCCAGGCACCTTGCCGCGTATCAACAAGCGTGTGGTAGAGATGGCTGTAAAAATGGGTCTGGCTACCAACTGCGACATCACCCGCTACAACATCTACGCCCGCAAGAACTACTTCTACCCGGATCTTCCGAAAGGCTACCAGATCACACAGGACAAAACGCCTGTTTGTACAGCTGGTTATCTGGATGTGAAGGATGCTGAAGGCAATGATAAGCGCATCGGCATCACCCGCATTCACATGGAGGAAGACGCGGGTAAATCCATGCACTTGCCAGGCGAAACCGAAACACTGATCGACCTGAACCGCGCCGGTGTGCCGCTGATCGAGATCGTGTCAGAGCCAGATATTCGTGATTCGGAGGAAGCTTACAATTACCTGACGGAAATACGCCGCCTGGTGCGTTACCTTGAGATTTGCGACGGTAATATGGAAGAAGGCTCGCTGCGTTGCGACGCCAACATTTCGGTGATGCTGAAGGACTCGCCGCTTTGGGGTACCAAGGTGGAAGTAAAGAACATGAACTCTTTCCGCAACGTGCAGCGTGCCATCGAGCACGAGATCGAGCGCCAGATCATGGTGCTGGAGAACGGCGGTAAGGTAGATTCCGAAACCCGTAACTTCGACGCCAACACAGGTACTACCACCGCGATGCGTTCTAAAGAGACGCTGAACGATTACCGCTACTTCCCTGAGCCAGACCTGCCACCTTTGGTGATCGAACAGGAGTGGCTGGAGCGTATCAAAGAAACAATGCCAAGTCTGCCTCAGGAGCTTTACAAGCGCTTCACCGAAGAGTTTGGCTTGTCTGAGTACGATGCCGGAGTACTAACCGACGCCAAAGAGATCGCCTTATACTACGAAGAACTTTGCAAGTATACCCAAAACTACAAAGGAGCTGCGAACTGGGTAACGGGTCCGGTAAAATCATACCTGAACGAGCTGCAACTGCACATCAAGGACTTCCCGCTACAGCCGCATGCTATTGCTGAGATCATTGCGCTCGTAGACGAAAACAAAGTGAGTCATTCGGTGGCTGCCAAGAAAATCTTCCCGTACATGCTCGAAAACCCAGGTATACCGGCGCACCAGGTAGCCGAAGAGCAGAACCTGCTGCAGGAATCTGATACTGATTCCCTTAAGGTGATCGTTTCAGAGGTACTGGCCGCTAATCCGCAGAAGGTGGAGGAGTACAAGGCGGGCAAGAAATCCCTGGTAGGTATGTTCATGGGCGAGATCATGAAGAAGACTAAAGGCAAAGCTGATCCGAAAGTGGCTAACCAATTGCTGCAGGAAGGGTTGAATTAACGTATCAAGACACCCGTATCAAGTAGCACGATTTTTTTCTTTTTTTGACAGAAGGCGTCGTGCTACTTGATACGTGCTACGAGATACGAACTATATCATCTAAACCCATAGAAATATGAACCTTAAGAACTATGTAGTACTGGCTTCAGCGGCTGCATTGATGGCCAGTTGCCAGGGCAACAAAACCGCGACCAATGGAAGCGCCTATACCATAGAAGGGAAATTGCAAAATGCCACACCTGGTCAGATCTTTTTGTTTGAGCTGGGGGAGCAGCAATTCATTGCCCGGGATACGGCTGACATCAGTCAGGATGGTACATTTTCATTTCAGGGTCAGGTAGAAGAGCCAACACTGTACCGTCTCGGACTTGATCAGCAAAACGCCCTGATGATGGTCCTGGAAAATAAGAATATTAAGGTAGAAGCTGATGCCCGCGACCTGAACAATACAGCCAGGTTTGAGAACTCAGAGGACTCTGAGCTTTTCCAGCGGCTGAACAAGATGGTGAATGAAAGCCGCCAGAAGGAAATGGCCCTGAGCGAGCAATTCAACCGCGCCATGTCAGAGGGCAAAACGGAAGAAGCAGAGGGCTATCGGCAGCAGTACCTTGCCTTGCAAAAGGAGATCAAAAATTTCATTGCAAAGCACCCGGAGTCTGTTGTATCTGCATTTGGCACACTAAGTCTCGTGAACCCACAGCTGGATTTTGCCTTTGCGGACAGCATGCTCGCGCTTTATACCCAGCATATACCTGAGTCGAAATACACCAAGACGCTGAGCGATCGCCTGAGTGCCATGCGCACAACTGCCGTGGGTTCAGTAGCTCCTGATTTCACACTGCCTACACCTGAAGGTGGCAGCATGGCTTTGTCAGAGCTGCGTGGTAAGTATGTGCTCATTGATTTCTGGGCCAGCTGGTGTGCTCCCTGCCGCAAGGAAAATCCGAATGTGGTGAAGATGTACAACAAGTACAAAGACAAAGGGTTCGAGATTTTCGGAGTGTCGCTGGATCAGTCGCGTGACAAGTGGCTCAAGGCTATTGCCGATGACAAGCTGACCTGGCCACAGGTATCAGACCTGAAAGGATGGGAAAGCGCAGCTGCTCAGCTTTACCAGATAGATGCCATTCCGCAGACGATCCTGCTCGATAAAGAAGGAAAGATCATTGCCAAAGGTTTGAGAGGAGAAGAACTGGAAGCTAAAATTGCTTCGCTGGTACAGTAAGCCAGTATCTATACCT